>NZ_PPRF01000049.1 GCF_002902145.1 Staphylococcus rostri
AGGACTTCGACGAACGTTTACCGGAACTGTTGGACAACATGCGTGAAGACGACCTGTTGATTATCACAGCCGATCACGGTAATGACCCAACGGCGGAGGGGACAGATCACACACGTGAATACATTCCGGTGTTGTTCTACAGCCCGAAATTCAACGGTGGCACTGCCCTCGACGGCGATACAACGTTCAGCTCTATTGGAGCGACAATCGCCGATAACTTCGGTGTGGACTTATCAGAATTTGGACGTAGCTATTTAAATGAATTGAAATAATAAAAGCCGTATCGCAAGTAGAAAGCTACTTGAACGATACGGCTTTTTGGCGTTTGACACATAGAACATAAACCACTAAAGCAATATTATTTTTTCTTTCTTTTTACAGTTTTGACAGGCTTTTTCGTTGTATCATTTTTAGCAATTTCCTGTTGTAAACGTGCTACTTTTTGATCAGCGTACTCCGCATAATATTGATTTGAAAGGTACATCTGAATGACTAAGAATAAGGCGCTCACTGACCAATATAAACCGAGTGCTGAAGCAGAAGTTAATGTAACAAAGATAATAAAGATAGGCGACATAATCATTAACATATAGCCCATTTGTTTTTGTTCTTTCGGCATATTTTGTAAACTGACGAGAGATTGTAAGAAATATAATACCGCCGCAATAATCGTAATGATAATATCAGGTTCAGATAACTTAAACCATAAAAAGTCTGGATACGTTGTGATTTGGTTGAAAACCGGCCATTTGAGTGCCGCATACAATCCGAATAAAATCGGCATTTGAACGAGCATCGGTAAGCAACCTAACATATTCTTCATCGGATTAATTTGATATTTCTTGTAGACCGTCATCATTTCCTGGTTGGCTTGTAAACGTTCTTCTTGTGTCTTGGCATGCTTAATTTTCTCTTGAATCGGTGCGAGTTCTGGTTTAAGCAAACCGAGAGCGCGTTTCATAAATTGTCCTTGTTTCGTTTGTGACAGCATAAAAGGCAACATAATAATGCGAATGGTTAAAACGACGAGAATAATGGCTAAACCATAATTGTGATTTAGATGCGTACCAAGCCAATCTAATAATAAATCCATTGGTTTCGCAAATGTGTTATAGAAAAAGCCACTTCTACTATCTGGATCAGCATAGTTACATCCAGATAACAATACGGATAATAGTACAATAAAGCTCAGGTGTCTTACTTTCATAAAATAATTCCTTTCCCCATAAAGTTCAAAATAAAAAGCAACACGTTAAGTTGCCTTAATAAAATACATAACCATTTAACTTAATTATACAAAATATTAGTCTGTATTGAAATAATGCTCAAAAAAAACAAAAGTCATCACATTAACTATAAATCTTATGATGAAAAAGTGGCTTTAAGCAGCTTATTACACTGTTGGCTTGTGAAATATTATTCAAATTTTATTGAAAGCGTTATACTAATAATGTGAAAAAGAAAGGGTGACGTACATGAAAAAGTTAATTCAAGATAAAACGTATTTTTTGAAGGACATGCTTGAGGGCATGAGATTGACGAACCCAGATGTGGACGTTATTGAAGATACAGTTGTCGTTCGCGCAGAGAAAAAGCAAAAGGGTGTGGCACTGGTGTCAGGTGGCGGCAGTGGACATGAGCCAGCACATGCGGGTTATGTCGCACAAGGTATGCTGGATGCGGCGGTATGTGGTGAAGTCTTCACATCGCCAACACCAGACAAAGTATTGGCAGCGATTAAGGCAGTTGATAACGGTGACGGTGTGCTATTGATTGTGAAAAACTATGCCGGAGACGTGATGAACTTCGAGATGGCACAGGAAATGGCACAAATGGAAGATATCGCAGTCGAAATGGTCGTTGTAGCAGACGATATTGCGATTGAAGATGTTGAAAAACGCCGTGGTGTGGCAGGTACAGTGCTTGTACATAAATATGCGGGCTACTTATCTGAACAAGGTGTGACGTTGACAGACTTGAAAGAAAAAGTGGAAGGTCTGTTAGCAGGTGTTCGCTCGATTGGTATGGCGTTAACACCACCGCTTGTGCCAACAACTGGCAAGTACGGCTTTGATATTGAAGCAGATGAAATGGAAATCGGTATTGGCATTCACGGCGAACGTGGGATTACGCGTACAACGGTTGAAAGTGCGGAAAATATCGCACAGCGCTTAGTAACACGTTTAGTCACAGAAGTAGATGCCCCTGAAGTGATTGTAATGCTGAATGGTATGGGTGGCACGCCGTTGTCTGAATTGCATATTATGACGAAATATGTGTCAGAACAACTTGTAGCACACGGTAAGAAAGTGACACATTGGTTGGTAGGCGACTATATGACAGCTTTGGATATGCAAGGTTTTTCAATTACACTTGCCCCACATGATGACAACTTATTAACGGCATTAAAAGCAGAGACAGAGAGCCGTTATTTTTAATAGTTAAGGAGAGATTGTATGAATACAGCAACTTTAAAAGAACGTTTGCTTGCGTTAAGAGAGACGTTTAAAGCAGAAGAAGAGACATTGACAGAGTTAGACCGTGCGATTGGCGATGGCGACCACGGTGTGAATATGTTACGTGGTTTTGAAGCATTGCCAGAAAAGTTGGATGACAGCTCGATGGCGAATTTGTTGAAATCAACGGGTATGACGTTAATGTCGAACGTTGGTGGCGCGTCTGGTCCATTATACGGCTTTAGTTTTGTGAAGATGTCACAAGTGGCAGAAGATGATATTAATCGTGAACAATTAGTGACATTATTGAATGCCTTTGCCGAAGCGATTGCGCAACGTGGTAAAGTGACGCGTGGCGAAAAAACGATGTTGGATGTGATTGATCGTGCGCGTGAAGCCGTTCAAAATGGCGAAACAGTTACATTAGAAACCCTACAAAGTTATGCGGAAGATACGAAAGCATTAGAAGCGACAAAAGGGCGTGCAGCTTACTTCAAATCTGAGTCAATCGGTCATATGGATCCTGGCGCGCAAAGTAGTGTCTATATTTTAAATGCGTTGATTGGAGATGAGTAGGATGACAAGCATCGTACTTGTAAGTCATAGTGAAAAAATTGCCCTTGGAACGAAGGAATTACTTGAACAAATGGCACCCGGTGTTTCAGTTGTTGCGGTCGGTGGGCATGAAGGCGGTATTGGCACGTCATTCGATACGATATTCGCGACAATTGAAGGCTTGGAAGATGACGCCGTATGCTTTTTCGATATTGGCTCATCAGAAATGAACTTAGATATGGCATTGGAAATGTATGCGGGTAGCAAGCGTGTTGAAAAAGTTTCAGCACCAATTGTAGAAGGTAGCTTTATTGCGGCAGTCTCTATCTCAACAGGTAAAGACTTTGATGCAGTGATTAATGCGGTAAACGCTGAATTTCAATAACATAAAAAGCCATTGGTACAGTTTAAACGACTGAAACCAATGGCTTTTTGTTGACTAGTTTGTTTTCTTAACAACTTCTGATTTTAAGCCGATTTGACCAAAACCAGGAATTTTACAATCGATATCATGACCGTCTTCTGGATCAACAAGGCGGATGTTTTTCACTTTTGTCCCTTGTTTAATGGCGTTAGAGCTTCCTTTCACCTTCAAATCACGGATAACTGTTACAGTATCGCCATCTTGAAGTACGTTTCCATTCGCATCACGTACAATCGCTGCTTCTTCAGCTTCAGCAACAGATTCTGCTGTCCATTCGTGTGCACACATTGGACATACGTATAATGCGCCATCTTCATAAGTATACTCAGATCCGCAACTTGGGCAATTTGGTAAGGCTGTCGTCATAATTATTGAGACCTACTTTCTTCATTTGATACTACTAATCTAGCATAATGTACGCAAAAGCACTAGTACCGGTTGCATGAAATTAAAAACATGCTGACATAAAATATAATTTTTAAAGAAAAATAGCATATATTTTATTTTTGTTCAAAAGTAATTGTGGGATAAGATTTCCATGCTATAATTGATAATCATTATCAATTATATATCGTGGAGGCGAAAAAGAGATGAAAAGGTTATTGTTATTGTGCGTATGTGCGCTATTACTTTTGGCAGCTTGTGGGTCGAATGAGCAAGGTACTAAAGACGGTAAGCAATCAAGTAACAAAGAAGCAACGGAGCAAACATTTACTTCAGATAATGGCGAAAAGGTGAAAGTACCAACTGATCCAAAACGTATTGCGGTGTTACATCCAACATATGTCGGTGCATTAGTGAAGTTTGGTCATAAACCAGTCGCGGTATCGCAATATGTTGAACAAAATAAAGTGTTAGACGACGCAACAAAAGGCATTGAGCGTATTGATGGTACAAGTATTGAACAAGTGGCAAAACAAAAACCGGATTTGATTATCTCAACGGTTGAAGATAAAAATGCAAAGAAATTACAAAAAATTGCGCCAACTGTGTTCTTTGATTCGAATAAATCACAATATCGTGAGACAACGAAGCAACTTGGCAAATTAATTGGCGAAGAAGAGAAAGCAGAACAATGGTTGAAAGATTGGGACAAACAAATGGCGAAAGATAAAAAAGAACTTGCGCCATTGTTGAAAGGTAAAACAGCGTCTGTCGTACAACAAACACCAAAAGGAATCATGGCATTCAGTGATCATTACGGTCGTGGAACAGAAATTCTTTACGGTGGCTATGGCTTAAAACAACCTGAACAATTAAAAGCAGCAACGAAAGAACGTTTTGCGACACCAATTAGTCCGGAAACATTTGGCGACTACATGGGTGACATTGCAGTCGTTGCGCAACAAGGGGACATGACACCAGAATTCCAAAACACGAACTACTGGGAAAACTTAGATGCTGTAAAAAATAATCGCGTTATCACATTAGACGTGTTGGATACGCAATACAATGATCCAATCTCTCTTGAAAAGCAACGTGATATTTTCTATAAAGCACTTAAAGAAATGAAATAAGATGAATATTGGAAGTTGAGACATTCATATAAACATGCAACTTAAGTTTGAGTATTTAAGTAGCTGACTGGTATGCAAATACGCTTTTACAAGCTTTTTTACACCTAGTCAGCCTTGCCAGGTGGGATAACGGAATCTTTTTATAAAAATGAGATTCCTGTCCCACTCTTTTTTTGCCACTGCTAATCATTTGTAGTACGTTCCGTTCCTGTTTTGCACAAACTTGTTTTATAATATATATAAATGAGGTGGTCGGATGAAGCGGTATTATGAGCAGGATGGCAAGCGTATTTTAAAGCAATATTTAACAATTAATGGCGTAAAGCAAGGTGTCATTATTGAGACACGTAATTTTGCGAATCCCATTTTATTAGTAGTACATGGTGGACCGGGCTTCCCGCTCTATCCGTTTTTTCGTGCGCATCATATCGATCTGACAACGCATTATACCGTCGTCTTCTGGGATCAGCGTGGGACTGGGATGTCTTATACGAAACAAGCCGTCAAAATGGAAGAAGTTGTTCAAGACGCGGAGTGGCTGATTCAATATTTATGCCATCATTATCACAGACAACAAGTCTTTTTAATGTGTCATTCATTCGGCACGATTATTGGTGCGATTCTGGCGCATAAACGTCCCGAGTGGATTGCGGCGTATATTGGTATTGGTCAACTGGGTGATGTGTATCGCAATGAGCGTGTGATCTTGCAACGGCTATTAAAGCATGCGAAGAAGGAAGAAAATGGCCAAGCAGTTACAGCGTTAGAACGTGTGAATTTAGGACGTTATTTTAATAAGGATAAATATTACGATAAGGTGAGAATGCGCTATACAGAACGCTATAAAGGTGGCTTCTCGGTTCGAGGTTATTCCGCGTTCAAGATGTTCCGAGCGATGATGTCGACGCCTTACTATACATTGAAGGAACGTATTAACATTATACGAGGCAGTCTGTCTGCATTCGACCATTTGACAACTGAAATGGTCGAGACGAATTTGATGACAATTGCCCGGGAAATAACGGTGCCATTTTATTTAATACAGGGGCAGTATGACTTGCAAACGACAGATATTGATAGTCGTGCATTATTTGAAGCCGTAGGGGCTAAAGAAAAACATTATTACTTATTTGAACAGAGCGCCCATGCACCATTTGTCGATGAACGTGAAAAATTTTTAAAAATCATGCATGAAATCGTTGACCATCACGCGACGTCATAGTCTATAACAAAGGTAGGAGGTGAAGCGATTCATGGCTACTTATGCGATAGGTGATTTGGCAAAAATGTTCAATATTTCAACGAGAACATTACAGTATTACGATGAGAAAGGTGTACTCCCACCAGCATATGTGAATGATAATAACTACCGTGTGTACACAGATCAAGAAGTAGAAAAACTGAAACTCATTTTATTGATGAAAACACTCGGTATGCAGTTAAAAGAAATTCAAGCGTTGATACAGGCAGAAGGTACGCTCGACACGGTTCGACTCATATTAGACCAGAAACATCAAGCATTAGAACAAGCAATTCAGAAACAGCAAGCGCAGCAAAAACAGATTCGAGCCATGCAACAGATGATGAATGAAACTTCACAGTCATCTATTACAAAACTACAAGACATGGATCGTATGATTATGAAAAATGAAAATCTCAAGCCGTTAAGAGTTAAAACGATAGGATTTGCCAGTATCGGTACGCTCAGCTTATGGTCAGGTGTTTGGTTAGGTGCGAAAACAAGCAGCTTAACGTATCCTTTGTTAGGCGTTGGCGTAAGTGTCGGACTTGCTTACTATTTAACTAAAGATTATTACCACCAAGTGCAATATATGTGTCCGAACTGTCAGCACGTATTTATTCCAAGTATGCGTACATTTATATTTGCGTCACATACGCCATCAACAAGGAAATTAACATGTCCGTCATGTCAATTTACCGGTCAGTGTGTTGAAGTGTATCAACCGCATTAATTGAATCAAGGTGTTGTATTCGAAAGTTTCGTTATTAAGCGAGCGTTCGATGCGACACCTTTTTAAGATTGTGTGCATAAATACGAAAAACTAGGGAAAAGGAATGAAAAGAACAAGGGGGAATAGGGTATGAAGTACATCAAGATGATTGCAACGGGAGCTGTATTGTTGTTACTTACAGCGTGTGGCTCACAAACAGCAGAGAATGAGAAAGAAGCATCGCAGGCGTCAAAGCAAGAAACGAAGGCCCATAGTGAAGCGGAACATAAAGCTAAAACAGACGAGCAGCAACAGAGTAAAGATTCAAACCCGAAACAACAAAAAGAGGTAGCACAGGCGGATAATGCGAAAAAGGAAATGGCAGCAGACCAAAATAAAGAGAAAGCAGCGGCTAAGTCACAGACGGCACAAGCGCCAAACTTTGATCAATTAACAGAGCGTGAACGGGTGGCATTATTATTCTTTGCTGACAACATTGGCGATAAATCTGTGACGGCAGAGGAGATTGTCAACGGTCAGTATCAATTTGAAGGATACCAAAAAGAAACACGTAACTTAGATCAAGTGATTATCAAGCCTACTTTTGATATGCGGAATCAACCAGAAGGCATGAAGTTTTATACTTTAACAACACCGAAAAGCAATTTTGCCACGATCGTGGGTGTGTCTGATACGAAAGGCATGGTCGGTGGGACACAAAGCGCATTGCTGGATTATAAAGAATTAGCAGAAACGTCTGTAGAATTTGACTTAGCACCGATTTATGAGAAGCAAAAAGACAGTGACGCATATCAAACAGTTATGAAGAAATTGAAATTTGAACCAGATGATTATAGTAATCAAGGAGAACAAAGCACATATATGACACGTTATCGCTCACAAGTTTATGATAAAATTAACGAATTTGAAGGGCATCCCGTAGACACTGAAAAATATGATTGGGACCCGACATTACAATTGAGTAAAACCGGATGGACGATTACATTCCGTGATAAACAGACAGGCGATGTCGCAGGATATTACACTGTTAGAGATGGCAACGTTGTGAAGTTAGACCCACGCGGTCAGCAAATTAAACCAGCACAATAAAAATGAAGGGTTGGCACTGAGATGGCCGACCCTTCATTAATAGGTATTACATAATTTGATATTAACGTACAATGTAGTCTAAAGATTGTGCACTTGTCGCATCAATCGTACGATAAGAAATCACACCAAGTCCTTTGACGTTAGATTCTGAAATGACAATAGAGCCATCACTATGTACCTGTTCTACAAATGCCACATGACCGTAGTAGCTATCCGCACCTAGTTGACCAGGTTGGAAGACGACAGCACTATGTTTTGTTGGGCGATCTGTCACTTTATAACCTTTTTGATGTGCAGAACTAGTCCATTCAGCCGCATTACCCATATTACCCGCGATGGATTTGCCAAATTGTGCCATGCGGTGGTATACGTACCATGTACATTGTCCTTGTGGATATGGCGAGCTACCGGTTGTTCGGAACGCTTTAAAGCCGTTACCACTGATACTTTCGCCGTTTGTCACAATATCTGCCTCTAACAACTTCGGCATTTTCTTCTGATCAAAACGAGTTAAGTCATACGTTTGAATCAGTTGTTTGAGCTTCGTATCATAGTTAGGGTCTGTCGCATAGGTACCGACAAGTTCTGATGTGGCTGTACGATAGCTGCTACTTTCACTTTTCCAAACGCCTTTATAAATCGTTGGATTACCGTCAATACCACCTTTAATCAATTTCGCATAGTCTTCAAGAGAGGCTTTTTGGTTCGGATATTTTCGGAAATCTGCTTGAATTTGATACATATTTTTACCGTTAGACTCTAGTGTGTTGAAACCAACTGATTGTCCTTGGTAGGCACCTTTCATACCAAATAAATTGTAGTTCGGTGATTGCGCTAAAGCACTGCGTCCAGAGTCAGATTCTAAAATCGCTTGTGCAATCATCACAGACGCATAAAGGTCCTGTTCTTGACCGATGCGATGGGCATCTTTGGCAATGTCATTAATAAATGCGCGTGTCGATTGGTTAGGTGCGACACGTATATCAGAGACCGCACCTGTGTCGTTGCTGTTATGCGCAGACGGACGTTCTTGGAACCACGTTGTCTGACGCATCTGTGATTGTTTCGGCAAGTCATCAAATGTTTGGGCAGGCGCTTGTTCACGTGAGCCTGTGTAAGTATCCTTTGCCGGAATTTGTGGATTGTTAGACGTACGCTTAGCGCTTTGCGCCTGTTGTTGCGTCTGTGTCTTCTCAGCTTTGTCACTGTATTCATCTAACAAAGCTTCGATCATGACATCATCCTTCACAGACGTCTTACCTTTCTGAGTCGCTGCATTGGTATCATCAGTCGGCGTGTTCTCTGCGTCTGTCTTATCGTCCGTATCAGTGTCCTTGTCATCCGTACTAGTTGTGTCGTCTGCGTCTGCTGTTACATCAGTCTCATCTTCGTCCGTTGTAGTATCTGTTTCTGTCTCGTCCGCTACATCTGACGCTGACGTTGAATCTTCAGTTTGCGTCCCTTCATCCACTGTCGTCTCATCCGCATTATCCGTTGCGTCATCAGATAATAAGTCATCCGACGACACATCATTATTATCCATAGATGTCACATCATCAGATGCCACCATATCGTCAAAAGGTGTTTCTTCGTTTAAAATCGCGTTCAAATTATCGAAAAAGTCACGTTCATCCGGAGATAGACTAGACGCTGGTGCAGGAGAAACCTCCGTTTGTGGCATATCTTCCGTGCCAACCCCTACATCAGATGTCGCACTACTTTGGGGTACAGTTGTAGATGTCTCATTATTAAGCGCGTCTGTATTACCTGTTGCTGTGTTGTATAGCCAGCGATCAAAGGCATCCATAATAAGTGGTGTCTCAAGCTCATTTTGTTTCGTCTTACGAGATGTTGTCGCTTTATTCGTTTTATCATCCTGTTGTTTCTTGTGCACTTTCGACACGTGTTCGTCATCTTGTGTCGCATTGTCATCTTCTGTCGGTACGATGTCTAAAGGGGATGTTGTCTCATCATCGTCCATTTGTGTTGGGATGTCTTGTTCGAGTGCTGTTTGTGCTTTCTGACTGGCAGCTTCTGCAAGATTACCTGTTGTAGGAGATGCAACAAGTGCAGTTGTCAATAAGCTGGTAAGCAGTACTTTTCCTTTCATGCTAATGCCTCCTAAGTAATTATCCGAAAGTATATCTTTAACATCCATCGTTTATGTATCGTGTGCTACTTCAAAATAGGGTCTGAGTGTACAAATTGGATGTGAAATTGTATACTAGTTAGGTTACATAGTTAGTTGATATGTGTCAACTAAAAATCATTGTAAATAGACGTTAAATTTGCAGTATCGCTTGCTAGGTTTTAATGGATAGAGGTGGAAATAATGAAACAGGCGTTTAAGCTTTTTTTAACAGATCTTAAAAGAATTGGTAAAGCGCCAGGCGCACTGATATTGTTAGCAGGACTTGCTATTTTGCCTTCTTTTTATGCGTGGTTTAACCTTGAAGCAACTTGGGATCCTTATTCCAATACGGGTAATATTAAAATTGCGGTGGTCAATGAAGATGAAGGAGATATGGTCCGTGATAAAAAGATTAATGTCGGAAATAAAATAGAAGAGACATTGCACAAAGACGACCATTTTGACTGGCAATTTGTAAGTCGTAAAGAAGCGGATAAGGGATTGTATAAAGGAAAGTATTATGCGGCGATGTATATTCCGAAACAATTCTCCCATCAAATTACAGGGACTTTGAGAAAAGACCCGCAACAAGCGAAAGTAACGTATAAGGTCAATCAAAAGCTGAATGCAATCGCACCTAAGATGACGGATGCGGGTACGAGTGAAATTGTCAAAAAAGCAAATGAAAGTTTTGATAAAGCAGTCACAAAAGTACTTTTAGAAGAAGCCAATCGTTTAGGTATTGAGATTGAAAAACAACTGCCAACTTATAATAAAATTCGTGACGGCGTTGATGCTGCCTATCAAGCGTTGCCGAAGATTGAAAAGTTCCGAAAAGCGATTATTTATATTGATGAAAATCAAGGAACGATTGATAACTATGCCGATAGATTTCGTAATCTAGGCAATTATAAAGATGAAGCGGTAACAGCTGCGGAAAAATTGAATCAGCTGAACGCAAGTATTCCAGCGATAAATGAGCGTGCCAAACTGGTATTGAAATTGAACGAATATATGCCAGAAATTGAGCGTGCCTTACAAGTTGCAAGTGGCGTGCCAGATTATTTTCCACAGATTAATCAAGGCGTTGATACGGCAATTGCAGGAACAGAAAAAGGCTTGCAAACATTGGATACTGCGAGTCAAGTACTGCCAACAATTGAACAGCGTGTAAATGTCTATGAACAAGGGATTGAGCAAGCACGTGATATTAATCAAGGCTTTGCGGACAATCTCACACAGTACCAAGATCAAGCGAATAACACGACGCCAGTTCAGCCGAATACGGGTAATAACCCTATCAATAATGGTTCGCAATTGAATGGCAATACGAATCAAAATGGTGTGGTGGATCAAGCGCAACAAGCGGTAAACAATACGCTACAAAATGGCTTGAATAACCAAAATAATGTTCAAACAACACCACAAAGTGCGCAAGGAACGGACTATAAAGTGGTTCAACTGAGCACGCAAACAGATAGCAACATAACGCCATTGCCAGACGGTCAAGTCATTACCGCAGATGAGGCGACAGCGATGGGAACGGATTATGGCAATGCGTTACAAGGTGTTAATGAGATGATGTTGTCACAACTTGAGGCAACTCGACAAGACTTAGATGCGGCGAAGAACATGAGCTATGGTATTCTGAGCAGTAACCAACCAGATACGTTTGAGCAACCACTGTCGCATTTAATTGCGCGTATGAACAATGCGAATAAGACATTGCGTGATTATCGTGACTGGCTGACTCAGATTGAACAATCGGAAGGTATTGATTTAACGGAACAACAAGAGAAGTTGAAAAACACACAACAAGAGATTAAAGCAATGACGAAACGATTGAATGCACTGCAAGACGCGATCGCATCGGGTAACACAGGCAAAGCAGAGGCGCAAGATGTGATTGAAGCGTTAGATGCGTTGCAACAGCGATTAACGGACACAAGCACAACGGTGAAAACTGATATTGCGAATGCGCTGTTAGATGTTTCTAAACGTGTAGACGAAGTGCTTAACAAAGGGGCTGCGACGATTGATACGGTGCAGGATAAACTGCAGACGACGAAAGAAATCGTGCGTAACGGCCAAGTCATTTTGTCAGATGCGAATGCGAGATTGACACAACTGAGAGATGTTTTGCCGACGGTGGAGGCGAAATATCAACATGCAATGTCGATTGCGCAGGCGTATTATCCAGAGTTTAAGTCAAGCGTGGCACGTGCAGCTGATTTTGTCCGCAATGATTTACCAGAATTAGAAGCGAACATTGCCAAAGCGACGGATACGGTCAACGCGAAGTTGCCGGAAGCATTTGAGAAATACGATACGTTGAATGCGCTGTTGGACGAGAATCAACCGAAAGCGAAACGTGCGTTAAGTAATCTCGCTGACTTTGCGCGTAATGACTTGCCAACGGTTGAACAAGACTTGATTAAGGCAGAGAAGGTCTTTAAAGAATTAGACGAGGATAATACAATAGAAGACATTATCAATTTATTGCGTAATGATTTGAAAAAACAAGCGGGTGTCATTGCACATCCGATTGAGATTGATCAGCACAACATTTTCCCAGTGAAAGACTATGGTTCAGCAAGTACACCATTCTATACAGCACTTGCGATATGGGTCGGTACACTGTTGCTTGTCAGCTTGTTAAGTGTTCATAACAAGCATGAAGACTTGAAGCCGTATTTGACGATTCGTGAAACATATCTCGGTAAAATGGGACTCTTTATGATGATGAACATGATTCAAGCATTTATCGTATCAGTCGGTGATATCGTCATTCTGAAAGCATCCGTCGAATCTGTACCATTATTTATTGCGATCAGTCTGTATTCAGCAATGGTATTTACAATGATCGTGTATACACTTGTGTCAGTGTTAGGTAACCCGGGTAAAGCACTTGCGATTATTATCTTAGTGCTACAAATTGCCGGTGGCGGTGGGACATTCCCAATCGAAGTCACACCACAATTTTTTCAAAAACTGCATCCATTCTTACCATTCTCATACAGTATTGATGCATTGCGAGAAGCGGTGGGCGGTCCTGTACCAGAGATTTTAGCAAGCAAGCTCATCTATCTCGGTATATTTGGTATCGTCTTCTTCTTAATCGGTATTATTGGGAAGCCTTACCTCAACCCTGTCGTACATCGACTCGCTGAAAAAGCAGAGAAAAGTAATATCTTTGAATAAAAAGGTATAGTTCGGGGCTCGGACACAAAAAATTTAAGCACTGGGAAACCGATAAACGGTGTCCCAAAAGCAGGATTTTCGACAGAACTGCCACGATTTCGGCAAAATCAAAAAGCAATTTTGCTCATCGTTCGGTTCTGCT
>NZ_PPRF01000005.1 GCF_002902145.1 Staphylococcus rostri
TCAACAAGTAGTTCGGTTTCAGAGAGTGAGCGAGCATCAAGAAGTGCGAGCGAATCGGCATCAGTGAGCGCATCGGATAGCACGAGCAGATCGGAATCAGAAAGTGCAAGTACGTCAGCGTCAGAAAGCGCAAGTACATCAACAAGCATAAGTGATTCACAAAATGTAGCGTCTAATTCAGCGAGTGCAAGTGAATCGACATCAGTAAGTAGCTCAACAAGTGTGAGTCAATCGGTGTCATCAAGTACTTCCAATTCAGCAAGTGAGGATGCGTCAAGAAGTGCAAGTGAATCAGCGTCAGAAAGCGCAAGTACGTCAGCATCGACAAGCACTTCAGTGTCAGCGAGTGAATCAGAATCAGCGAGTGAATCAGAAAGCACATCAGCATCTGAAAGTACGAGTACTTCAGTATCGACAAGTGGCTCAGTATCCGAAAGCGAAAGTGCATCAAGAAGTGCAAGTGAGTCGGCATCAGCGAGTGAATCTGACAGTACAAGCAGATCAGCATCAGAAAGCGCAAGTACGTCTACATCAACAAGCACTTCAGTGTCTGCGAGTGAATCAACATCAGCGAGTGAATCGGACAGTACATCAGCATCTGAAAGTACGAGTACATCGACATCAACAAGTACATCCGTATCAGAGAGTGAGAGCGTATCAAGAAGTGCAAGCGAATCTACATCAGTAAGTGAATCAGAAAGCACGAGTAGATTAGTATCGGAAAGTGAAAGTACTTCTGTATCAACAAGTACGTCAGTATCAGAGAGCGCAAGTGAATCAGCGTCAATCAGTGACTCAGAAAGTGTGAGTACTTCAACAAGCATAAGTGATTCACAAAATGTAGCGTCTAATTCAGAAAGCGCAAGTGAATCAACATCGGTAAGTAATTCAACAAGTACTTCTGTGTCTATAAGTGCAAGTGCGTCAAGAAGTGCAAGCGAGTCAACATCAACAAGTACCTCTGAATCAGCAAGTGATAGTGCATCAAGAAGCGCAAGTGAATCAGCATCATTAAGCGATTCAGAAAGTACAAGTACGTCAACAAGTGAGTCTATTTCAACTTCTGAAAGTGATTCCGAGAGTACAAGCATAAATGGTTCAGAATCAGAGAGCACGTCTAATTCGGAAAGTACTTCAGTATCAGTTAGTACAAGTGAGTCAGAATCTACGTCAGAGTCATCAAGTATTTCAACATCTATTAGTGAAAGTGACTCGGTATCTGTCAGCAATTCTGAATCAGTAAGTACAAGTAACTCAATTTCAACAAGTGAAAGTACGTCAGTTTCGGAAAGTGACTCAATCTCAATTAGTAACTCAGAATCAGTTTCAACAAGTGAATCAATTTCGGCAAGCAATAGTGCAAGTGCATCAGTTTCAGAAAGTGAAAGCACTTCAGTATCAGAGAGTGAGTCAATCTCATCTAGTGAAAGTGTTTCTGTTTCAGAAAGCGATTCTACATCGGTGAGCACATCGGAATCAGAAAGTGCGAGCACATCAACAAGTATCAGTAACTCGGAAAATGCAGAAAGAGATTCAGTAAGCGCAAGTGAATCGGCGTCAATTAGTGAGTCAGCTTCAATCAGTAGTTCTAATTCGGCAAGTGTTAGTACATCAGAATCAGCATCTGTAAGTAGTTCAGAATCAGATAGTACGAGTGCATCCGAATCAGAAAGCACGAGTGATAGTGAGAGTACGTCAATTTCAGCAAGCAACTCTGTCTCAACAAGTGAATCAGACTCAATCAGCAGTTCAAATTCAGAAAGTGAAAGCACGTCAACTTCAG
>NZ_PPRF01000050.1 GCF_002902145.1 Staphylococcus rostri
TTCGCACACAATCAAAGGTTGAATGCGAATTAGGAATCGCACTTATGGCAGTAAATATAAGAAAACTAGCCAGATAAGTGCTAGTTTTTGTCGTTTATATATTAAAAAAGCCGTTAAAATTCATTTTAGAGAATTTTAACGGCTTTTTCTTAGGGAATCTGAGTGCTTATGTCCCAGCCCCGTTTTTTTGCGCTTAAATCGTAAATGCCAAAATAAGCGACAGAATAAAATAGAGGGTATTCACAAGTAATGACGGCTTGACCCATGACTGAACAACATAGTGTTGACGCTTAGGTGTTTTCGGATTATAAAAGTCATCTTCCTCATACATCTGGCGGTTCTTTTTGCGCATCATTAGATAGCGAAACTTGCGGAACCCATAACTTGTGACATCAAAAATACCTTCTTGTACAAGTAGCAACATAAATAGAAAAATACTAATAATGAGTGACAGTGAAAAGAATGTATTAATAAAATGCACCCATGTATGCGCACCAGTCAACCACAGTACTAAAGTGACGATAGGTGTTATAAATATGTAAATCAACGTATTAACATTAAAAAACTTCATGTTTACCTCCTCATAAATATTAAGTTTTTAACAAAATTTTGTGTGCTAATAATATTTAATGACTAGCAATTTGAAAATTTTATAAGAAAAACTTAATAGCTTGAAATATCGTTATTATAGCATTTTTTAGAGTTGGAAAAATTTATAGTTAAAAAACATATTGATTATAAAATATCAAAAGACTATAATGGTTTTAATATTTCTGAAAATTTAGAAGGGAATGTTAATTAACCAAAGGGGGAAAATACATATGCTTAAATATACACTTAAGCGTTTGTTGTACATGGTGATTTCACTCTTCATTATCATTACCATCACGTTTTTCTTAATGAAGTTAATGCCTGGGTCACCATTCAACGATGAGAAATTGAGCGAAGAGCAGCGTATTATGCTGAATGAGAAATATGGACTGAATGATCCATTACCAGTACAGTATGCGAACTACATGAAGAACGTTGTAACGGGAGACTTTGGGAATTCTTTCCAATATGACGGTCAACCTGTATGGGAATTGATTCAACCACGACTCATTCCATCGTTTCAAATGGGCTTAATAGCGATGGCAATTGGTGTCGTACTCGGTGTCTTTCTAGGTGTCGTTGCAGCGACAAGGCAAAACACCTGGGTCGATTACTTGGCAACACTCATCTCGGTTATCGCTATTTCTGTACCATCATTCGTATTAGCGGTATTACTACAATACGTTTTCGCGGTGAAGTTGCAATGGTTCCCAGTTGCTGGCTGGGAAGGTATCTCAACGGCTATCTTGCCATCACTCGCCTTATCAGCAGTTGTACTGGCAACGGTCGCACGTTACATTCGAGCAGAAATGATAGAAGTGTTGAGTTCAGATTATATTTTATTGGCGCGAGCAAAGGGGAACTCAACGTATGCGGTACTTTTCAAACACGCACTGCGTAACGCACTTATTCCAGTCGTAACAATCCTTGTACCAATGTTAGCAAGTATTTTGACAGGGACATTAACGATTGAAAACATTTTCGGTGTGCCAGGACTTGGGGATCAATTCGTACGTTCGATTACAACGAATGACTTCTCCGTGATTATGGCGATTACATTACTGTTTAGTACATTGTTCATCGTGTCAATTTTCTTAGTCGATGTGCTATATGGCTTGATTGATCCACGTATTCGTGTACAAGGGGGTAAAAAATAATGACGAAAGACTTACATCATTTACCACAAGACGATCCATCAGGTGCAACAATGGCACAAACAACGGGTGTGATGCATGAAGATTTTGTTCGTACAGGAGAACCTGATCTGAATCAGCAAGCGTTACAACGTGAAGGGCGAACATTCTGGCAAGACGCATGGACACAGTTGACGCACAATAAGTTGGCAGTTATCGGTATGATTGGGCTGTTAATCATTTTGATTTTAGCGATTATCGGACCAATGATGAACAGCCACGGTTATGCAGAACAAGATGTGGAACGTCGTAACTTACCACCTAAAGTTGCTGTACTCGATAAAGTACCATTCTTACCATTCGACGGTTCAGGTGTAGACGGCAATGCGTATGATAAAGCAAATGTGAAAGAAAACTTTTGGTTCGGAACAGACCAACTAGGACGTGATTTATGGACGCGTACTTGGCAAGGGGCACAAGTATCATTGTTCATCGGTTTCGTAGCCGCAGTATTAGATATTTTTATCGGTGTGATTTACGGTGCGATTTCCGGCTATTTCGGTGGTCGTGTTGATGACATTATGCAGCGTGTTATTGAGATTATCTCGTCTATTCCAACACTTATCGTTGTAATCTTATTCGTTTTAATTTTTGAGCCATCAATTTGGACGATTATTTTAGCGATGACAATTACCGGATGGATTGGTATGAGTCGTGTCGTTCGAGGCGAGTTTTTGAAGTTGAAAAATCAAGAATTCGTATTGGCTTCACGTACACTCGGAACATCAGATTTGAAATTAATATTTAAGCATATTTTACCGAACACATTAGGTGCAATTATCGTAACATCTATGTTTACCGTGCCAAACGCAATCTTTTTCGAGGCGTTCTTAAGCTTTATCGGTATTGGTGTACCAGCACCGCAAACATCACTCGGTTCGCTTGTGAATGAAGGGCGTGCGATGTTATTGATTCACCCACACGAGCTATTTATTCCAGCTGTTGTGTTAAGTTTATTAATCTTATTTTTCTATCTATTTAGTGACGGTCTACGCGATGCATTTGACCCTAAGATGCGTAAATAAAGGAGGAAGTTACCATGTCTGAACATATTTTAGAAGTGAAGGACCTGCATGTTTCCTTTGATATTACGGCAGGGGAAGTGCAGGCAGTTCGAGGCGTTGATTTTTATTTGAATAAAGGAGAGACGCTGGCAATCGTTGGAGAATCAGGCTCTGGGAAGTCTGTCACAACGAAAGCCATTACGAAGCTCTTTCAAGGGCCGACTGGCAGAATTAAAAAAGGCCAAATTATTTTTGATGGCGAAGATTTGACGCAAAAGCCGGAAAAAGAATTGATGAAGTTGCGTGGAAAAGAAATTTCGATGATTTTCCAAGATCCGATGACATCACTGAATCCAACGATGAAAATTGGTAAACAGGTCATGGAGCCGATTATTAAACATATTGGACTCAGTAAGGCAGAGGCGAAAAAACGTGCGATTGAGTTGTTGGAACTCGTTGGCTTAAAAAACGTGGAGGAACGTTTTAATGCGTATCCACACCAATTTTCAGGTGGGCAACGTCAACGTATCGTTATTGCTTTAGCGTTGGCATGTGAACCGAAAATTTTAATTGCGGATGAACCGACGACAGCTTTAGACGTAACGATGCAAGCACAAATTTTAGACTTGATGAAAGAATTACAACAAAAAATTGATACGGCGATTATTTTCATCACCCATGACTTAGGTGTCGTAGCAAACGTGGCAGACCGTGTTGCGGTAATGTATGGCGGTCAGATGATTGAAACGGGTAACGTTGATGAAATCTTCTACGACCCACGTCATCCATACACATGGGGCTTGCTATCGTCTATGCCAAATTTAGAAACGGAAGGCGATACCGAGTTGTTAGCGATTCCTGGTACACCGCCTGATTTGGTACATCCACCAAAAGGAGATGCCTTTGCGCCACGTAGCAGTTATGCGTTAGCGATTGACTTTAAAGAAGCACCACCATGGTTCGGCGTTTCACCGACACATTATGTGCGTTCTTGGTTGTTAGATGAACGTGCACCTAAAGTAGAGCCACCAGAAATCGTTAAGCGTAAACAACGCAATATGCCAAATAACTTCGACAAACCAGAACGTGTAGAAAGGGTGTCGTTTTAAATGGGAAACAGGGAGAAACTTGTAGAAGTACAGAACTTAAAACAATACTTTAATGCGGGGAAGGCGAATGAAGTCCGCGCGATTAATGATATTTCGTTCGATATTTATAAAGGGGAAACATTTGGACTCGTTGGTGAATCTGGTTCTGGTAAATCAACAACGGGCAAAGCCATTATCAAATTGAACGATGTGACAGATGGCAAGGTGCTATACGAAGGGGTTAACATACAGGAAATTAAAAAACGCAAAGAATTATTGAAGTTTAATAAGAAGATTCAAATGATTTTCCAAGATCCATATGCTTCACTGAATCCGCGTTTAAAAGTGATGGATATTGTGGCGGAAGGGATTGATATTCACGGGCTGGCGACAGATCGTCGTGACCGCAAGAAACGTGTGTATGACTTGTTAGAAACAGTTGGTCTTCGTAAAAGTCATGCCAACCGCTATCCGCACGAATTCTCAGGCGGTCAGCGTCAACGTATCGGTATTGCTCGTGCTTTGGCGGTTGAGCCGGAATTTATTATCGCAGACGAGCCGATTTCTGCGCTAGACGTATCGATTCAAGCACAGGTTGTGAACTTGATGCAAAAGTTGAAGCGTGAACGCAACATTACATTTTTGTTTATTGCGCATGATTTATCAATGGTCAAGTACATATCAGATCGTATTGCGGTGATGCACTTAGGCCGTATCGTGGAGATTGGCACAGCAGACCATATTTATAATCATCCAGTGCATCCATATACGCAGTCGTTACTTTCGGCTGTACCACAACCAGACCCTGAAAGTGAGCGTACGCGAAAACGTATTACGTACACACACGATGCCAGCAAAAATGACCAGCGTTCATTAAAAGAAGTCGCACCCGAACATTATGTGTTTGCGACTGACGAGGAACTGGTTCAATTTCAAGCGGCATATCAAGGGCAAGCATAACTTTGAAAGGGGAATGTCAAGTGAAGACTCGGAGAACATTGAAACTATTCACGCCAATCTTGGCAGCTGCACTCGTCTTATCAGCGTGTGGCAGTGGCGAAGGGGTATATGATGATAAAGGACAAGTCTTTCGTAAAGTAATTCCACAAGATATGTCATCGTTAGATACGGCGAAAGTAACGGATTCTGTAAGCTTTGACAAGTTCAATCAAGTGTATGAAGGCTTGTATGTCTTGGACGGCGATGATCAGGCACAACCGGGCGTTGCGAAAGGGGAACCAAAAGTGTCTGAAGATGGAAAAACGTGGACGGTCAAATTGCGACAAGACGCGAAATGGTCGAATGGCGATCCAGTAACAGCACATGACTTTGTCTTCGCATGGCAACGTGTGTTAGACCCAGATACAGCGTCAGAATATGCGTATATTATGTATGACTTGAAAAATGCCGAAGAGATTAATGCTGGTAAGAAAAAGCCTAAGGAACTAGGTGTGAAAGCATTAGACGATCATACGTTACAATTTGAATTAACGAAGCCATTACCATACTATAAAGAAATGTTGGCGTTCGGTACATTCATGCCACAAAATGAAAAGGTCGTTAAGAAATATGGCGATCGATATGGTACAAAAGCTGAGAAAGCGGTATATAATGGACCATTTAAAGTAAAAGAATGGGCCGTAGAAGACAAAATTTTGTTAGAGAAAAATGACAAATATTGGGATAAAGACGTTGTGAAGCTAGACAAAGTGAACTACAAGATCTTAAAAGATGGGCAAGCGGGTGCGTCATTGTATGATACGAATTCAGTAGATGATACAACGATTTCTTCTGAACAAGTAGAAAAGTATAAAGATAATGAAGCATTAAAGAAACGTTTATTAGCTTCAACATTTTACTTGAAGTTAAATCAAGGGACTGTCCCAGCGTTTAAAAATAGAGATATGCGTTTAGCTTTGGCACAATCTATTGACAAAAAAGCATATGTCGATTCTGTGTTAAACAATGGTTCAGCACCGAGCGATGGCTTTACTGCAAAAGCAACAGCCAAAGCACCAGACGGTTCAGACTACTCAGATCAAATTGATTCACCACTCGTATATAATCCTGATAAAGCCAAAGAACATTATGAACAGGCGAAAAAGACATTAGGTGAAGAATCATTTACGTTTAAGCTGAATACAGAAGATACACCAGCGTCTAAGATTTCAGCAGAATTTATTAAAGCACAAATTGAACAAAACCTTCCAGGTGTAACAATTAAAATTCAACAGTTACCGTTCAAGCAACGTATTGCACGTGAACAAAGTGAAAACTATGATATTTCACTCTCTGGTTGGGGACCTGACTATCCAGACCCATTGACGTTCTTAAATATTATGACAACGGGTAATTCATCTAACAATACAGGTTGGAGCGATAAAGACTACGATCAAATGTTGAAAGAAGCGAATGGTCCGTTACTTCAAAAAGAACAAGAGCGTAATCAAACGTTAGTTGATGCAGAAGAGCGTTTGTTGAATGACGCACCAATTGCCCCGATTTACCAAAAAGGGGAAGCGCATTTAACGAACCCACAAGTGAAGAACTTGCAGTATCATAATATCGGTGGCGATACAACGTTGAAATATACGTATATCGATAAGAGCATCGATCGTGAAACTGGTAAAAAGAAAGAGAAATAGCGATTAAAATATTAAGTGAGACGAAAATATTGCCATGTGGCTAAGATTTTTGTCTCACTTTTTCTATGACTCGCCAATGTGGATCACTCTTGTTATGATAAAGAGACTAACATAAAAGGAGTATTTTGATGAAAACATTAACGCAAGAAGAAAAAGAGATGTTACTGACAACTTTAAAAGAACGTTTTGAGAAATATCCAGAACGTCATGAAGGGATTGCATGGGAAGCAGTTGAACAGAAGTTATGTGAAGCAGACGAACAGTTATGGTCACTATATGAAATGGAACGTACAGAAGGGGAACCTGACGTCATTGGTTTTGAAGACGGACAGTACGTATTTGTCGATTGTGCTGTAGAAAGTCCAAAAGGTCGCAGAAGTGTCTGTTATGACCGCGCAGCATGGGAATCACGTAAAAAGCATAAGCTTGAAACGAGTGCGATGGAGATGGCCGCAGAGATGGGCATTGAGCTGTTGACTGAAGCGCAATACCGCCATTTACAGACGTTAGGTACGTTTGATAAGAAAACATCTAGTTGGATTGTGACACCGGATAATATTCGTGACTTAGGTGGCGCATTATTCTGTGATTATCGCTATGGCACGGTATTTACGTATCATAACGGCGCAGAGTCATATTACGCTGCCAGAGGTTTCCGTGGCATGTTAAAAATCTAAAAAATGAGAGGGCGTCTGTCGAAATAACAGATACCCTCTCTTTTAACGTCAAAAATTATTTTGTTTTACGGCCTAAGCCCATTGCTTTTTCCATTTTTTTCAATGTTTTAAATGACGCGCGTTGTGCTTTGTCACGTCCTTCATCTAAAATCGCATCTAAACGATCTGATTCATAGAACGTATTGAATTTTTCTTGGAAGTCGATAAGGAATTTTTCTACAACTTCTGCCAAATCACCTTTGAATGCGCCATAGCCTTGACCTTCATATTGTGCTTCTAATGCTTCAATTGGTGTGTCTGTTAAGCTTGAATAGATTGTAAGCAGGTTAGAGATACCTGGTTTATTTTCTTTGTCGTATTTAATGATACCGTCTGAGTCTGTCACTGCACTCTTAATTTTCTTCGCAGCGAGACGTGGCTCATCTAATAATGAGATAAAGTTTTTCTGATTGTCGTCACTTTTACTCATCTTCTTAGTTGGATCTTGCAAGCTCATCACACGACCGCCGACTTTAGGCATATGCACATCTGGTTTAACGAGTACGTCGTTGTAACGGCTGTTGAAGCGGTCTACAAGATTACGTGTTAACTCGATATGTTGTTTTTGGTCATCGCCAACCGGCACGATGTCTGTGTTGTATAAGACAATGTCAGCAGCCATTAATGGTGGATATGTGAGCAGACCTGCTGGAATACCATCATTTTGTTTTTGGGCTTTGTCTTTGAATTGTGTCATACGTTCCAATTCACCCACAGATGAAATCGTTGTTAACATCCAACCTGCTTGTACATGCGCAGGAACTTCAGATTGAATGAATAATGTGACTTTGTCTGGATTAAGACCTGATGCGAGATAGATAGCAGCTAACTTACGTGTTTGTTCACGTAACTTCAAGCGATCTTGTGGCACTGTAATCGCATGTTGATCAACAATACAGAAAAAGCAATTGTAGTCGTCTTGGATATCGGCAAATTGTTTAAGCGCACCGATATAGTTTCCTAATGTTGGGATACCACTTGGCTGGATACCGGAAAATAATGTTTTCATAATTAAAAGGCCTACTTTCTATCATGGATATTCTTTTTCCTATTATAACAGTATTTTAATTGTTTGTAATTTGTGATAAGGTATAAATAGCAATTGATTAGGCAAGTTTATACGACTAAAGTCTGATTATTTGAATAAAAAATTTTTAATTGTTGTTTTCTCATTTAATTTTAATGTTCGGCTCATATAATATAATCATAGCGTTAGAAGACAAGGGCTAAAAAATCTTTAACGTGTTGACCCTATATTGTGCAGTCAATGATGAAACGTTAAAACTAAATGAATTTAATTCATTAAACTAGGAGAGTGAGATGTATGGTAACATTATTTACTTCACCAAGTTGCACATCTTGCCGTAAAGCGAAAGCATGGTTACAAGAACATGACATTCCGTATACGGAGCGAAATATTTTCTCTGAGCATTTAACTTTAGATGAAATCAAAGAGATACTTAAAATGACTGAAGATGGAACAGATGAGATTATCTCAACACGTTCTAAAACTTATCAAAAGTTGAACGTGGATATCGATTCATTACCACTTCAAGACTTATACACAATCATCCAAGATAACCCAGGAATCTTGCGTCGTCCAATCATCCTAGACGAGAAAAGATTACAAGTTGGGTACAACGAAGATGAGATTCGCCGTTTCCTACCACGCAAAGTGCGTACGTTCCAATTACTTGAAGCACAACGTATGGTAGACTAACTCAATTTTTAAGACACTTTTTTAATTTAAATACTCCACTATTCATGGTAGATTGCGTCCGTGGATAGACCTGAAACAGTGCGTCGCATGCGTGCTGTTTTTTGTTATATTTTGGGAGAGATAGGGTAGGAAGGTAATAGGCAATATCATTTAGAAACATATTCAATATGTTATAATAAAGGTGTCTAGGAGAGGTTCGGACAAAGTCGTTTAGGATTTGAGCAGAACCGAACGATGCAGTTAATGCTTTTGGCAGTAGCTGACTGATGTCTGACTACGCTTTGGCTTGTCACACATCTAGTCAGCCTTGCCGGGGCACTACGACGAAATCTTTACTAGCGTATGAGATTTCTGCTCCTTAATAGAGAGTACCTTTAAACTTTACCTATTGCATTGACTGCTTCAATTATATGAGTGGCAGTAGCTGACTGATGTCTGACTACGCTTTGGCTTGTCACACATCTAGTCAGCCTTGCCGGGGCACTACAACGAAATCTTTACTAGCGTATAAGATTTCTGTAGTGCTCCCGAACAAAAAAATTGTGTTTTTAAAGATGATTTCATACAATAAGATTACTATTCATCAACTGTAAGGGAGTGTGATGATATGAGAATAGAACGTATTGATGATATGACAGTGAAGCTATTTATCACGTATGCAGATATTGAAGCACGTGGTTTTAGACGTGAAGATTTATGGACGAACCGCAAACGTGGCGAAGAATTTTTCTGGTCTGTGATGGAAGAAGTCAACGAAGAAGAAGACTTTGTCGCAGAAGGACCTTTATGGATTCAAGTGCATGCGTTTGAAAAGGGCGTTGAAGTGACGATTTCAAAATCTAAAAATGAATCAGAAATGAATATGTCTGATGAAATGAACGCATTTGAAGAGATTGATAATCATTTAAGCGACTTGTTATCACAGTCATTCAAAGACAACGAAACAACTGAAGACAAAAGCACAGCGAAACAAAATACAACATCACATAGAAGTGTGTCGAGTGGACAGGTACCACTTACGCAAACGGCAATCTTTAAGTTTGATGACTTGGAGTCAGTGATTGCGTATGCACATCGCAATGATCAACAGTTGACGAACTTTGAAGATTTACTATACATGTTGGATCAACAGTATTATTACGTTGTTCATTTTGACGCACGCGTAACGGAAGATGAAGTTCATGACTTCTATAGTCAGATGTTAGAATTTGCGTCATTAAGTGATAAGACGGAAATGTATCTTAACGATTACGGTAAAATTGTGATGAGTCATAATGTTACAGAACAAGTGAAACGTTACTTTGCATTATAGATGATAAGGTTAAGCACATAACAGACCCTATACGGTTTGGCGTGTGCTTTTTTTTGTGTAAATTTTGATGTTGATCAAGTAATTGGAATGGTTGAGTCGTGTTATAAGTTGAGGTGATAGTTATGCTTACAGCTTATAATGACAAGCAGGAACGTGTCATGGCGCAACACGCACAGAAGGATATGCCATATTACTGTCCAATGTGCAAGGAAAGTGTGATTTTGAAACAAGGTTGTAAAAATATTGCGCATTTTGCACATGGGCGTCACAGTCAGCATCACGGGGCGGGAGAGACAGCATTACATTATCAATTGAAGGCACATATCTTTCATGCGCTAGCATCTTGTTATGATGATGTACAACTGGAACCGTATCTCTCGGATATTCAACAAATACCAGATATTGTCGTTGGACAGTATGCGATTGAAATTCAACTCAGTCCGATAGCAGTCACACAAATGCGTCAACGTACAGAAGGATTAGCATATGCGGGGTATCGTGTCATATGGCTGACGTTATTGCCTAAGTATCGCCAAGGTTGCTATTATTTAACACAGCTTCAACAGGCGTGCATCGTGCCTGAACGGCGTGTCATGTATGGCATCCATCCGACGACGCATCAATTGTATCGTCTGGATCATATGATGAGCTTGAGCGTGCGTCAATTTGTTGGGAACTGTGAATCACTAAGTTATGCCGAACTACTTGTTGATGACGACTCAACGCCTACAGAGATGAGTACAGTGCGTAAGTTAGCAACCACACGTATCTTTCAATATTTGATGGCTTGTCGGCGTCAAAATAGTGTTCATGAGCCAACGCTTTCGACCATGTACCAACTGCGGTTGACGGACGAACAAGTCGTACAGTTAACCGGCTATATTTTTCCTGAACAGTTATATGTATACACGCATCCGGTACAATGGCAGTTAAAAGTATTCGAAGCTTTGATGCGTCAATATAACCCGTATCACGAATTAGAAAGCTGTGTAAAGGTACGTCAATTTGCGACTGGGAGTGTTTCGAGAAAACAAATCATTAGGCAATTAGTGCTACGCTACAGAAAAATTCTAAAATTATAAGTCTATCATGTGCTTTTTTTAGCTGAAAATGAGAAAATAGTATTAATTATCTCATAATTTAAGGAGGAAAAGTATGACAAATCAAAGAACACGAGAAGAACAAGAACAGAAGTTTCCGAATCACACATGGGATTTAACGACAATTTTTAAAGACGATGCAGCGTGGGAAGCGGCTTTTGAACAGGTTTCTAACCGCATTGGTGAAGAAGCGCAATTTAAAGGGCACTTAGGTGATAGCGCAGAAACGTTATACCAAGCATTACGATTACAAGATGAGATTGAAGCGGACTTAGAGTCTGTCTATGTCTATGCACATTTAAAACAAGACCAAGATACAGGCAATGCTCACTATACAGGATTAGAGTCACGCGCACATCAATTAATCATTCGTTTCAGTTCAGCGTGGAGCTTTTTAGTACCTGAATTACTACAAATTGATGAGGCAAAAATTCAATCATTTTTAGATGAACATGAAGGCTTGAAACACTATGCATTCGCGTTAGAAATGGTTAATCATAAACGCCCGCATGTGTTGGATGCAGACAAAGAGAAGTTGCTAACAGAAGCACAAGATGCGTTATCAACACCAGGTAATGTATTCAGTATGTTTGATAATGCAGATTTAACATTTGAAGATGTTACTGACAAAGACGGTAATAAGCATCCATTGACACAAGGAACGTTCATTAAGTATTTAGAGTCAGATGATCGTCAATTACGTCAATCAGTGTATGAGAACGTCTATAAAGCGTATGGTGCGTATAACAACACATTAAGTGCAACGTTAGCAGGGGAAGTGAAGAAGCACGTCTTTAACGCCCGCTCACACAACTATAAAACTGCACGTGAACAAGCACTCAGCAACAACTACATACCTGAAGCGGTGTACGATAATTTAGTAGCGACTGTGCACAAATATTTACCGTTATTGCACAGATATACAGAATTACGCAAAAAGCTATTAGGTATTGATGATTTGAAAATGTACGATATGTATACGCCGCTTGTAAAAGACATTAAATTCGATATGCCGTATGAAGAAGCGGTTGAGTGGATGTTGAAAGGTTTAGCACCAATGGGTGAAACGTATTTGAATGTGTTAAAAGAAGGCTTGAATAACGGCTGGGTAGACGTATACGAAAACAAAGGTAAACGTTCAGGTGCCTATTCATCAGGTGCGCACCAAACGAACCCATTTATCTTATTGAACTGGTCAGATACGGTGTCAGACTTATTTACACTTGTCCATGAGTTTGGTCATTCAGCACATAGTTACTTCAGCAGACAAAACCAATCTTCAACATACAGTGGTTATTCAATTTTCGTCGCAGAAGTTGCGTCAACATGTAATGAAGCGTTGTTGAGCCATTATATGGAACAACATTTAGATGACAAACGTCGCTTATTATTATTGAACCAAGAGTTAGAGCGTTTCAGAGCGACATTATTCCGTCAGACAATGTTTGCGGAATTTGAACACAAAATTCATGAGATTGAAGAAGCAGGAGAGCCATTAACAGCACAACGTATGAACGAAGAGTATGCACAATTGAATCGTCAATACTTTGGCGATGTTGTTGAAACAGATGACAACATCAGCAAAGAATGGTCACGCATTCCGCACTTCTACATGAATTACTATGTATATCAATATGCGACTGGTTATAGTGCAGCACAAAGCTTAAGCCACCAAATCTTAACAGAAGGCGAGCCAGCTGTTGAACGATATATTAACGAATTCTTGAAAAAAGGTAGCTCAAACTATCCAATTGAGTTATTGAAAAATGCTGGTGTCGACATGACAACACCACAACCAATTGAAGATGCGTTACACGTATTCGAACAAAAATTAGATGCTTTTGAAGCCCTAATGGACACATTATAAAATGTATTCGTTTACAATATGACGGAATTGTGAAATGTTTAATTTTTGCAAGTTAAAGGGTTGAAACCTATGTGGGAGCATGATATATTATGTGCATGAAATTAATCACATAACAAACATACCCCTTTGTTTGAAGTGAAAAATTTCTCCCATCCCCTTTGTTTAGCGCCGTGTTAGAGCACGGCGTTTTTTTTATGCCGTTTTTTAAAATTTCAAGTTTGAGATGATAAAGTATCCCATTAATAGGAGTATAAATAAAAAGCCCCAACTTATTATGGACAAAGTAGGGGCGTTACGCGTATCCAATTGGCAATAACAATAGATACAGTCGAATAATGATAAAGAAAGGGGCTGGGACATAAGCACTCAGATTCCCTAAGAAAAAGCCGGGGCTGGGACATAAGCACTCAGATTCCCTAAGAAAAAGCCGTTAAAATTCTCTAAAATGAATTTTAACGGCTTTTTTAACATATATACGACA
>NZ_PPRF01000051.1 GCF_002902145.1 Staphylococcus rostri
CCTAGAATACCAAAGGATAGGTCAAAAAAGTATGAGTATAAAGGCCAAGAAATCAGTGTTAACCAGATGGCTAAATATACAGGTAGGGAAACGGCTACTATTCGTAATAAATTACGAAATGGAGTTTCAATAAAAGAAATTCTCGAGAACAAACTCACACCTGAATTAGCTTTGACAAAAAAACAACTTAAGAAGAAGCGCAGTAAAAGTTTGACGACTAAAATGATTCAAGAACGAATAGCTAACGGATGGTGCTTAGACTTAGCGCTGGAACTTAGTGCTTTGTTTGTAGGACCTGTAGACAATATTGTGTATAAAACAAAAGCAGGCGGCCTTGATATAGAAATACCATATAAAAAAATACTAAAACTTGAAGAAGTCGGTATAACAGCAAGAACCATAAGTATACGTGTAGGTAGAGGAATGTCGTTAGAAGAAGCAATGAATCCTCAATTAAACGACGAAGAAGCTGTTGACTATGAAAGACTAGACGAGTTTAACGAACAGGTAGCTAGTGCAGGTTTACGACGATACAGAGCAGAAAAGAGACGTAAAACAAAGCCGCATCTGGAGACAGTACCGCAAAGTCACAAGTTGAGTGATTACGGTAGGTATCTAATGAACAGACCGGGCATAGCAAGACAGAGAACTGATTTATATGGCAATGTCCAATTAATTTAGAGGAGTGATCAGCATGGAGAAGTTGAAAATTGGAAACAGAGTGAAAATAACGGTTGGAAAAGGTTTTTTGTTGGGTGAAGTGTTAAATTTATACGTTGATAAATTCTTCGTACGCACTGACGAAGGAATTACAGCCTATTTTCCTTACGAAATAAAATGGGAGAAAATACCGTCTAACAAAAAAGTTGAATATAACAAGAGACCTAAACACTATGGAGAGGGCGAGTTTGATTTGATTGATGTTTGGTGCGCGACATACACACCTGAAGAGTTACGAGGTGCATTTAAATCGCAATTATCTAAGTACTCTTATCGCTTAGGCTACAAAGATGATGAGATAGACGAATTAGACAAAATTATTGATTATGCGACTCGTTATAAAAAGCATTTGGAAGGTGCTAAAGATGAGTAAATTTGGTTTTCTAAACAGTTACCGACTATTCAAGCCAGACGGAAATAAGTTCTGTTTAATTATTCCAACTGAAAAATACTTTCGAGTGCTTGGCTATGGTCAGTACTACAAAAAGTTCGATGGTTATTATAAGTGGAGTGATTTTGAAAAGTTCAAGCAAGATCATAACTTGCGCACTGCTGATGAGATTAAAGTGTCGAAGTTAAGAAAGATGCAGGATCACACATGATTACCACAAATGAAACATGCACACGTGAACTTAGCGATACCGTAAAGCAACGGTACAAAATAGACACTGTTGGTAAGTCGCC
>NZ_PPRF01000052.1 GCF_002902145.1 Staphylococcus rostri
CTAATATCCATGACAAAGCCCTGATTAAATGTTTTTTAACATCTAATCAGGGCTTTTTACAAAAGAGGCTTAGAACGAATTATGTCCCAGCCCCCTTTTTATTAGGCTTTAAGTGCTTTGTTCGCAATATCTTGTCGATAAAATAAATTGTCGCTTTCAATGGCCTCTACACGTTGATAAGCCGCCTGTTGCGCTTCTGCAATATCTTTTCCTTCACCAATTGCTAGAATTACACGACCACCCACATTCACATATTGATCACCGTCATACTTCAAGCCGCTTACAAAATAATGTTCACGGTCATTTTCAAATCCTGCAACACGATGCCCTTTGTCATACGCATTTGGATAGCCTTTAGATGCCAACATTACGCCTACAACTGCTTCATCTTTCCATACCATATGAATCGGCTCACGTGCTTCCAATTGTAGAATGTGTGCCATCAAGTCGCTTTCCATACGTGTCAATAAGACTTGTGCTTCTGGGTCACCAAAACGGGCGTTAAACTCAATCACTTTAGGGCCTTCTGATGTCAAGATTGCACCGATATAAAGTAAGCCGAAGAAATCATACCCTTCTGCTTTCAACGCACGTGCGATAGGTTGTGCGATTTGTTCATTCGTCGCATCCAATACATCTTGTCCAATATGTGGCACAGGACAATACGCCCCCATACCACCTGTGTTTGGACCTTCATCGTTATCATACGCACGTTTATGATCTTGTGCAATCGTATCAAACGGCACTGCGTAGTCACCATTTACAAAAGTCATCAACGAAAATTCTTCACCTTGTAAAAATTGTTCGAATACCACTTTACTATGTTGTTCAGGATAAAGTGTCTCGACTGCTTCTTTCGCCGCTTCACGTGTCTCAGCAATAATCACACCTTTCCCCGCTGCCAAGCCGTCCTTTTTCAACACAACTGGCAAGTCACACTGTGCAACATAGTCGAGCGCTTCGGATTTATCATCAATTTCTCGATAATCCGCTGTCGGAATGTCATATTTTGCCATCAACTGTTTCGCAAATGACTTTGATCCTTCAATTTGAGCAGCTGCTTTGTTCGGACCAAATACTTTGACACCCGCTTCACGCAAGCGATCTGCCAGCCCTTCTGTTAAAGGTTGTTCTGGACCGATTACCGTCCACTGAATAGCGTGTTCTTTCGCAAATGCGACAATCTCTGTATGGTCTGATTCTGCAATTTCCCCATGGACTTCAGCCACATGTGTCATCGCATCGTTACCAGGAATCGCAAATACACGTTCAACGAGTGGTGAGTCATTTAACTTTTTGGCAAGGACATGCTCACGACCGCCGCCACCAATTACTAATACGTTCATATGTTGATGCCTCCCTTAGTGTTTAAAGTGACGCATACCAGTTGTCACCATTGCAATACCATATTTATTTGCCATATCGATAGAATCTTGGTCTTTAATCGAGCCACCCGGTTGAATAATGGCGTTAATACCTGCTTTTGCCGCCGTTTCCACAGTATCACCCATTGGGAAGAAACCATCTGATGCAAGCACGACATTGTCATTTATCTCGATCGCACGTTCAATCGCAATTTGTGCTGAACCAACACGATTCATTTGCCCCGCACCGATACCGACTGTTTGTTTATTGTTCGCTAACACAATCGCGTTACTTTTAACCGCTTTTACAACTTTCCATCCTAATAAAAGTGCTTCCCATTGTGCGTCTGTTGGTGCAACGTCTGTCACAACTTTCATGTCAGCTTTTGGTACGTCAAACGTATCTTTATCTTGAACAAGGTAACCACCTGACACCGATACAAATTCTTGTTCATCTGTATCACGTGACATATCAACTTCTAATAAGCGGATATTTTTCTTTTGTTGTAAGACTTCCAATGCTTCTGCTTCGAACATTGGCGCGATAATGACTTCTAAGAAAATGCTATGCAAGTCTTCAGCTAATGCTTTGGTTACTGGACGGTTCAACGCTACAATACCACCGAAAATAGACTGGCTATCTGCCTCATAAGCATTTAAATAAGCTTGTTGAATTGTTTCACCGATACCGACACCACATGGATTCATATGTTTGACTGCTACTGCTGCTGGACCTTCAAATTGCTTAACTAACGCTAGTGCTGCATCTGCATCTTTAATATTGTTGTAGCTCAATTGTTTACCATGATGTTGTGTCGCACCAGCAAGTGTGTTTGCCTCTGTTGATGTACGAATAAATGACGCGGATTGTTGTGGGTTTTCACCGTAACGTAACGTCTCTTGATTGCCACTAAAATAGTTTGTAATCGCTTGGTCGTATTCAAATGTATGTTTAAAAACTTTGACCATTAATGCTTTGCGATATGCTTCATCTAACGTATCTTGTTGTAATCTTGCAATCACTTCATCATAGTCTGCTGGATCAACAATTGTCACAACGTGCTTAAAGTTCTTTGCTGCTGCGCGTAACATCGTTGGTCCACCAATATCAATATTTTCAATGGCGTCCATCTCTGTTACGTCAGGCTTTTTAACCGTCTCTTGAAACGGATATAAGTTCACAACAACCATATCAATCAAGTCAATATTTTGTGCTGCTAATTGTTCCAAATGTTCTGGTTTATCACGATCTGCTAAAATCCCACCGTGTACAGCAGGATGCAATGTTTTCACACGACCGTCCATAATTTCATCAAACTGTGTAAGTTCTGATACAGATGCTACTGGAACACCCGCTTCTTCAATGGCGCGGAATGTACCGCCTGTTGAATATAATTCATAGCCCGTTGCTACTAAATCTTTAGCAAATGCTGCAATGCCCGTTTTATCCGAAACGCTTAATATCGCTTTTTTCATCCTACTTCAAACTCCTTATCGAATAATCTGTTGTATGACTTCTGGATACAATTCGTATTCCAATGCTTTAATGCGATCTTCTAATGTTGCCTTAGTGTCGTCCTTATAAATCGGACAAGTTCGTTGTGCAATAATCTGTCCTGTGTCCATGCCAGCATCAACGTAATGTACTGTTGAGCCTGTTTCGTTCTCCCCGTTATTTAACGCCTGTCCAACCGCATCAATCCCTTTATATTTAGGTAAAAGAGACGGATGAATATTCAATATCTTGCCTTCATATACATCTAGTAATGTATTTCCAATCAAGCGCATATAACCTGCAAGTACAATCCATTCTACTTGTTCTGCCTGTAATCTACTCAAAACATCTTGCTCATAAGCTGCTTTATCAACATAAGATTTCGGTGATAATGTATGCACTGTCAGACCATGTTGTTGACCGAGCTGAACGCAAGGTGCTGTTGGTTGATCTGTATATAACGCAGTCACTTCGATGTTCGTTAATTGCCCAGCCGCTACACGGCGCATAATATTATCAAAGTTCGTCCCTGATCCTGATGCAAAAATTGCAATTTTAACCACTTTTACGCCTCCACTAAACGAATGGCAGCTGCTTCTTCTGTGATTGATCCGATTGTATAGGCATCTACATTCATTGTTTTTAAAATTTCGTGTACGCGTGCTTCATCTTCAGGACTTACGACTAATGTATAACCAATACCCATATTAAAGATATGATACATTTCATCTAAGTCAATTTGACCTGTCTCTTGTAACCAGTCAAAAATAGGCGGTGTTGGAAAGGCTGTCGTATCAATAACTGCTGTTTTTCCTTCTGGTAATGCGCGTGGAATATTTTCATAAAAACCACCGCCTGTAATATGCGTCATTGCTTTAATCTTCACTTGCGCTTTAACCGCCAATACAGGTTTCACATATAATGCTGTAGGTGTTAAGAACGTTTCAAGATATGTCTTGTCTTCATCGAACTGTGCTTGTACATCGATGCCTGATTGTTCAATCAAACGACGCACTAAGCTGAAGCCATTTGAATGAATACCATGAGAAGCCAAACCGATAACGACATCGCCAGTTTCAACCGTTGAGCCGTCAATGTAGTCCGCTTTTTCAACAGCACCTACCGCAAATCCTGCAACATCATATTCGCCTTCATGATACATCTCGCCCATTTCTGCAGTTTCGCCACCGATGAGTGCAGTATTTGTTTCAACACACCCATCACTAATTCCTTTGACGATTTGTGCAATCACTTCAGGTACGACTTTATTTGTCGCAATATAATCTAAGAAGTAAAGTGGCTCGGCACCTGTTGTCAAAATATCATTCACACACATCGCAACCGCATCAATACCAATTGTGTCGTGTTTGTCGTGATCAATCGCAAGTTTCAATTTTGTCCCGACACCATCTGTTCCTGATACGAGAACGGGCGCTGTCATATTGAGTTGTGACAGATCGAATGTTGCTCCGAATCCTCCAAGTCCACCTAATACTTCTTTGCGCATCGTACGCTCAACATGACTTGACATTTGTTTTACCGCTTCATAACCGGCTTCAATATCAACACCTGCTTGTTTATATGACTCAGCCATTGCCTACACTCCTCTTCTCTTCATTTCTTTAACTTCTGGTAATAAATGATCGACAATTTCTATTGGATAATTGCCTGTGAAGCAAGCATTACATTCTCCTTTAGAACCGTATTGCTTGAACACATCATGCATGCCTTCAACTGATAAATACGTTAATGTATCTGCACCAATCATGTCTCGAATTGTTTCAACACTATGTTGTGCTGCCATTAATTCTGCATGTGTTGATACATCGATTCCGTAGTAGCATGGGTTCTTTAACGGTGGCGAAGAAATGCCCATATGCACCTCTCTCGCACCTGCTGATTTCAATGCTTTAACGATATATTTACTCGTCGTACCACGCACGATAGAATCGTCAATAACGACCACACTTTTACCTTCGATGACGTCACGAATTGGCGAATGCTTCATCCGTACTTGTCTTTCACGTACACTCTGATCCGGTGTAATAAATGTACGTCCGATATAACGATTTTTTAATAAACCTTGTTCATTCGGAATGCCTGTCTCTTCAGAAAAACCTTTCGCTGCTTGTAATGATGAGTCAGGTACACCGATGACGATATCTGCTTCAACACCCATTTCTTTCGCAAGTTGACGTCCTAATGCTTTACGCACTTGATAAATGGAATGTTTTTGAAATTCTGAGTCCGGGCGTGCAAAATAGATATATTCCATTGCACACATATGTTGATGAATATCTGGTGTGTACGTGTCGTAGTCTACGTCATTGTCACCGGAGAACGTAATCAATTCGCCCGGTTCAATATCACGAATATATTCTGCACCAATTGCTGTAAAGGCACACGTCTCACTTGCAACACAATATGCACCGTCTACTTTTCCTAACATGAGTGGGCGTACACCACAATTATCACGTGTCGCTGTCAATTGCTGTTCATTCAAAATGACGCAACTGAAAGCCCCCTTCACTTGATTCAACGCCGCCTTTTGATTCGCTTTAATGCTCTTCGCTTTTCCTTTAATCAACAAGTGCGCTAATACTTCCGAGTCACTTGTCGTTTGGAAAATGCCACCTTCCGACTCAATCGCACGACGGATTTGATGCGCATTCGTTAAGTTTCCATTATGCGCAAGTCCTAAATCGCCTTTTGAATGCTTGAATAAAAAAGGTTGCACGTTAGAAATTTCACTTGCACCTGTTGTCGCATAGCGCACATGGCCAATCGCACTTTGATAACCTTCCAACGACTTCAATTGCTCATCTGAAATCGCTTCTGTTAATAGACCCATACCACGTGCTCCGAACAATTGCTTGCCGTTAGAGCACACGATACCTGCGCCTTCTTGCCCACGATGTTGTAAACTATGCAATGCTAAGTATGTCAAATGTGCCGCGTACGGATGATTCCAAATGCCAAATACACCGCATTCTTCATTTAATCCACGGATGTCATACATGCTTCGATTGCCCCTTCCCATGCTTCTTTCAATTCAGATGTACGACGTTGAATAGTAGTGTTTTGTGCTGTTACGTTGAAATCATCCGTATCTGTGAACGTACCGATTTCAACTGCACCGTCTATCGCTAGTGTTTGGCCTTCTTTAACTACAACTACGTAACGGCCTTGTGTTTCGCTGAACAGTTGTGCGTTTGTCACATCAACTTTGGCATCCACACCTAAGCCGTAAAATGCGCTCATACGTGCCAAAGTAATCAATAGGCCACCTTTACCAACCGTTTGTGCGTGTGATAGCACACCTTGACGAATTGCTTCACAAATCGCTTCACCTTTTGCCGCTTCTTGTGACAAGTCCACCGTTTCCGTTTCGTGATTCACATCACCGTATAATAATTTCTCAATTTGGCTACCACCAAAGCTATCTGTCGTTTCGCCTACAACATACAACTTATCGCCAGCTTTTGGTGAGAAGTCACGTAAGTAGTCGATGTCTTCAATCAAACCGACCATACCTACAACCGGTGTTGGGAAGATAGAAGACGTACGTGTTTCGTTATAAAGTGACACGTTACCTGAGACAACAGGCGTTTCAAGGACGTCACACGCTTCTGCCATACCACGTGTTGAATCGATTAATTGTTGATAGATGTGTTTTTTCTCAGGAGAGCCGTAGTTCAAGCAGTCTGTCATTGCAAGTGGTTTCGCACCGACAGCAATTAAGTTGCGATACGCTTCTGCAACGACCATTTTTCCGCCTTCATATGGGTCGTTAAATACGTAGCGTGCTTCGCCATCAATCGTAGACGCTACCGCTTTATTCGTCCCTTCAACACGTACAACTGACGCTTGAAGTCCCGGTTTAACAATTGTATTTGCACCTACTTGCTGATCGTATTGACTGTATAAATAGCGTTTCGATGCAATCGTTGGATGTGTTAATAAACGATCAAATACATCTTCTACATTAATATCATCATAGTGATTCGCTGGTTTGTCATGTTTTAAAGGTTCTCCTTCAAGTACATATACCGGCGCTTCATGATCTAATGGTTTTACAGGAATATCTGCAAAGACTTCTCCTTCATACGTTAAAACAAAACGATCCGTATCTGTTACTTCACCAATGACTGCACTGTCTAATTCGTGCTTATCGAATAAATCTAAAAACTTTTGTTCCGTTCCTTTTTTAACAACTAATAACATACGCTCTTGCGTTTCAGATAACATCATTTCATAAGGTGAGATTCCTTCTTCACGTACTGGGACTTTTTCAAGTTGTAAATGAATACCGCTACCACCTTTAGCCGCCATTTCTGATGATGACGATGTTAAACCTGCAGCACCCATGTCTTGAATACCGACAAGTTCTTCATACGTAATTGCTTCAAGTGTCGCTTCCATTAACTTTTTACCAACAAATGGATCCCCGATTTGTACGGATGGACGTTTGCTTTCGCTTTCTTCCGTTAATTCCTCTGACGCGAATGTTGCACCATGAATGCCGTCGCGACCTGTTTTTAGACCAACGTAAATGACTGAGTTACCGACACCTTGCGCTAACCCTTTTTGAATCATATCGTGGTCAATCACACCAACACACATTGCATTGACAAGTGGATTGCCATCATAGCGATCGTCGAATTCGATTTCGCCCGCAGTTGTTGGGATACCGATACAGTTACCGTAACCGCCAATACCCGCAACAACACCGCGTAATAAACGACGATTCGTTTTCTCAGTCAGCTCGCCGAAACGCAAGCTATTCAATAAATTAATTGGACGTGCACCAATGGATACGATGTCACGAATAATACCACCAACACCTGTTGCTGCACCTTGGTATGGCTCAATCGCAGACGGATGGTTGTGCGATTCTACTTTGAATACAACCGCTTGATTGTCACCAATATCAACAACACCCGCACCTTCACCAGGCCCCATTAACACGTGTTCACCTGTAGTTGGAAATTGTTTCAAAAATGGCTTTGAATGCTTGTATGAACAATGCTCACTCCACATTACAGAGAAAATACCCGTCTCTGTGAAGTTCGGTTCTCTACCTAAAATCTCTCGTACTTTATCAAATTCTGCATCGCTCAATCCCATATCACGATATAGTTTCTCTGCTTTGATTTCTTCAGCAGTTGGTTCTAAAAATTTAGGCATTTTGTTCCCTCCAGCTTTTCACCATAGATTCGAATAATTTCACGCCACTATCTGTTCCAAGTATTTGATCCAAAGCTCGTTCCGGGTGTGGCATCATGCCGCACACATTCCCTCGTTCATTGACAATACCAGCAATATCATCATGTGACCCGTTCGGATTATCTTGATATTTCAAAATGATTTGATTGTTCGCAACTAACTTGTCATAAATATCGTCTGTACAATAGTAATGACCTTCTCCATGAGCAACTGGATAAACGACCGTCTCACCTTCTGCGTATAAACGCGTAAATGGTGTCTCGTTGTTCACAATTGTAAGAGACTCATTGCGACTCACAAATAGGTGCGAGTCGTTATGCAACAACGCGCCTGGTAATAGACCGATTTCCGTTAAAATTTGAAAGCCATTGCATACACCTAATACAGGCTTTCCTTCTTCTGCCAAGCGTTTCACTTCAGTAATAATGGGTGTCACGGCTGCGACTGCACCTGAACGTAAGTAGTCGCCAAATGAGAAGCCACCTGGAATCAGTACACCGTCAAAGCCTGCTAAAGACGTATCGCGATAATCAACATATTCTGCTTCTACTCCCGCTTTGATTGCTGCGTTAAACATATCTCTGTCGCAGTTTGATCCCGGGAATCTTAGGACAGCGAATTTCATATTATGCATTCTCCTTTTCATCCAAAACGTGATAGCTATATTCTTCAATAACTGTGTTCGCAAATAACTTTTCACTTAAAGTTGTCACGACATTGTGTACCGCTTCATCAGTCGCTTCGTCCACTGTCATGTACAACACTTTACCTACACGAATGTCATTCACTTGTTCATATCCTAAGTCGTGTACAGCACGTGTTAATGCTTGACCTTGTGTATCCAATACTTGTGGTTGTAATGTGATGTGTAATTCAATTGTTTTCATAATTTATAGCGCCTCCAGTTTTGTTAAAAATGCTTGATATGCTTCAATCAGTGATCCCGTGTCTTCACGGTAAACATCTTTGTCAAAGTTTTCCTGTGTTTCTTTATCCCAAATACGACATGTGTCAGGGGAAATCTCGTCTGCTAATAAAATCGTACCTGTTGCGTCTTTACCAAATTCAATTTTAAAGTCAACGAGTGACATGCCCATGCGATCCATAAGTTGTACTAACGCTTCGTTCACTTGTAATGCTTGTGCTTTTAATTGTTGAATCTCTTCTGCCGTTGCAATGTGCAGGAGTTGAATATGATCATCTGTAATAAGCGGGTCATTTAAGTCGTCGTTTTTGTAAAAGAACTCGACAAGTGGTTGTTCAAATTGATGCCCTTTGTCAAAGCCGAGTCGTTTTGTAATGGAGCCTGCTGCAATGTTGCGTACAACGACTTCTAGTGGAATAATATCGACTGTTTTAACAAGTTGTTCTGTTTCTGAAAGTTGACGTACAAAGTGGCTGTCAACACCTTGTTCACGCAATATATCAAAGATGCGTGCTGTAATTTGATTGTTCAAACGACCTTTACCAGCCATTTGATCTTTTTTCGCACCATTTCCAGCAGTTACCTCATCCTTGTATTCAATTCTCACAATACCTTCTTCATCCGTATCATAAATGCGTTTCGCCTTGCCTTCATATAAAAGACTCATATTAAGCGTCTCTCCCTTCAAATAGTGACAACATGTCTTGTTCTGTTTGATTTACATCATCTGTTAGTAATGTCATATGGCCCATTTTACGCGCTGGTTTGCGTGATGTTTTACCGTAGATATGTACATGCCATTCAGGATGTGTATCGAACTGGTCTTCCAACATATCTAAGTCCTTACCAAGTAAATTCATCATCACAGCTGGCTTCAATAACGTAATATTTGACGGTAAATCATGACCAGCTACCGCTAAAATATGTGTATCAAATTGTGAATAATCACACGCTTCAATTGAGTAGTGCCCTGAATTGTGTGGTCTTGGTGCTATTTCGTTCACATAAAGTTTGCCCGTTGTATCAATAAAAAACTCTACAGTAAATGTGCCGATAAAATGAATCGCTTGTGTAATCTTTTCAACCTCTTTACGCGCGGCTGCTGTTTGATCAACACGTGCAGGCACAATTGTTTTGAAAAGGATTTGATCTCGGTGTTCATTCTCTTGTAGTGGAAAATAAACAATCTGTCCATTTTGTCCTGCCGTAGCTATTAACGACACTTCACGTTCCAACGATAAAAACTGTTCAGCTACACATTCTTGAGCCGTAACGAGCGCACGTGCTGCTTCTAAGTCTTGATCCGAACGTAAGAGCAATTGCCCTTTACCGTCATAACCACCAAAACGTGTTTTCAACATTAATGGATAGCCTAATGTTGAGATTGCTTCGTCTAATTGTTCAATAGTTGGTACGTGGTGAAACGGTACAACGTGTACACCTGCTTGTTGTAGTGCGTTCTTTTCCGTTAAGCGATCTTGTAGCAACGTAATCGCTTGATTGCCTTGTGGCACATTGTATGATGCAGTTAATGTTTTCAACTGTTGTGCATCAATATTTTCAAACTCATACGTAATAACATCTGATAAGTTACCTAGTCGTTCCAATGCGGCCATATCGTCATATGCGGCGTGAATAAATTCATGTGCAACATACTGACATGGACATTCAGCATCCGGGTCTAACACAACGACGCGATAACCCATCTTTTGTGCTGACTGTGCCATCATCTTACCAAGTTGGCCACCACCGATAATGCCAATCGTCTGACCTATCTTCAACTTATCGTAGGTCATCTTGCATCGCCTCCACTTTCTCAACAAGTGATGCTTCATAAGCCTCGAGTTTGTGTTGTACATCTTTGTCCGTCATACCAATCATGCGTGCAGCCAAGATACCCGCATTTTTAGCACCTGCTTTACCAATTGCTGTTGTTGCGACCGGAATCCCCCCTGGCATTTGGACGATTGATAATAACGAATCGAGCCCTTTTAAACTTTTAGACTCAATCGGTACACCGATGACCGGTAACGTCGTCATAGAAGCGACCATACCAGGTAAGTGTGCCGCGCCTCCTGCACCTGCAATAATCGCTGCATAGCCGTTTTCACGTGCTTTCGTCGCAAATTCGACCATCATGTGTGGCGTACGATGTGCTGAAACAACCTGTTTATCGTACGGAATATCAAATGACGCTAACATATCACTTGCTTCTTTCATGATGTCCCAATCTGAAGAACTTCCCATTATGACAGCTACTTTCAATATGAACACCCTTTCAAAAATTTGAAATCTGAATCGTATTAGTTGTATATTACAGGTATAGCATAACAATACTAAATGCTTTTTTCAATGTAAAAATCGAACTTTATCATTAAAAATTTAAATATATTTCGTATTTCGTTCGTTTATTCGGCGAGAAAACGTGATAATATAGTTATAAAGTTCGAATTATTCAAAGGAGGCTTTTTTGTCATGAGT
>NZ_PPRF01000053.1 GCF_002902145.1 Staphylococcus rostri
GTGTCCCAAAAGCAGGATTTTCGACAGAACTGCCACGATTTCGGCAAAATCAAAAAGCAATTTTGCTCATCGTTCGGTTCTGCTCAAATCCTAAGCGCTTTTGTCCCAACTTTGTGAAAGACGACTGTCTCTGCTTCGCTATAATGATAAAAGTAAGACGTTGTTATCAATCAATTTGCATAGCTAATTTAAACTAAAGGAGGTAGGCTCCTTGATTGATGTAAATAAATTCCATTACATGAAAATAGGGCTCGCTTCACCAGAAAAAATCCGTAAATGGTCAAAAGGTGAAGTTAAAAAACCAGAAACAATTAACTATCGTACGCTAAAACCAGAAAAAGATGGTTTGTTCTGTGAAAGAATCTTTGGACCAACAAAAGACTGGGAATGTAGTTGTGGTAAGTACAAACGTGTACGCTACAAAGGCATGGTGTGTGACCGTTGTGGTGTAGAAGTAACAAAATCAAAAGTACGTCGTGAACGTATGGGTCATATCGAATTGGCAGCACCTGTATCACATATTTGGTACTTTAAAGGTATTCCAAGTCGTATGGGCTTATTATTAGACATGTCACCACGTTCTTTAGAAGAAGTTATCTATTTCGCATCATATGTTGTGGTTAATCCAGGTCCAACAGGCTTAGAGAAGAAAACATTACTTTCAGAAGCTGAATACCGTGACTATTACGGTAAGTTCCCAGGTCAATTCACTGCTAAAATGGGTGCAGAAGGTATCAAAGACCTATTAGAAGAAATTGATTTAGATGAAGAACTTAAATTATTACGTGACGAGTTAGAGTCTGCCACAGGTCAACGCTTAACACGTGCGATTAAACGTTTAGAAGTTGTTGAATCATTCCGTAACTCAGGTAATAACCCTGCGTGGATGATTTTAGACGTACTTCCAATCATTCCACCAGAAATTCGTCCAATGGTACAACTTGATGGTGGCCGTTTTGCGACAAGTGACTTAAACGACTTGTACCGTCGTGTTATCAACCGTAACAACCGTTTAAAACGTTTATTAGACCTTGGTGCACCTGGTATCATCGTTCAAAACGAAAAACGTATGTTACAAGAAGCTGTTGACGCGTTAATCGACAATGGTCGTCGTGGCCGTCCAGTAACTGGTCCGGGTAACCGACCACTTAAATCATTGTCACACATGTTAAAAGGTAAGCAAGGACGTTTCCGTCAAAACTTACTTGGTAAACGTGTTGACTACTCTGGTCGTTCGGTAATCGCGGTAGGACCTAACTTGAAAATGTATCAATGTGGTTTGCCAAAAGAAATGGCGCTTGAACTATTCAAACCTTTCGTCATGAAAGAATTAGTTCAACGTGAAATTGCGACAAACATCAAAAACGCGAAAAGTAAAATTGAGCGTATGGACGATGAAGTATGGGATGTTTTAGAAGATGTTATCATCGAACACCCAGTATTACTTAACCGTGCCCCAACGCTTCACAGATTAGGTATCCAAGCGTTCGAACCAACATTAGTAGAAGGTCGTGCGATTCGTTTGCACCCGCTTGTTACAACAGCGTACAACGCGGACTTTGACGGTGACCAAATGGCCGTTCACGTACCGTTATCTAAAGAAGCACAAGCAGAAGCACGTATGTTAATGCTTGCGGCACAAAACATCTTGAACCCTAAAGATGGTAAGCCAGTTGTTACACCATCACAAGATATGGTACTTGGTAACTACTACTTAACATTAGAGCGTAAAGATGCGGTTAATACAGGTATGTTGTTCAATGATACGAACGAAGTGTTAAAAGCATATGCCAATGGTTATGTGCATTTACACACACGTATCGGTGTACAAGCAGTATCATTCAACAACCCAACGTTCACTGAAGAACAAAACCGTAAGATCTTAACAACATCAGTTGGTAAAGTTATTTTCAATGAAATCATTCCAGATTCATTCGCATTCATTAACGAACCAACAGCGACAAACCTAGAGAAAAATACGCCAGACAAGTATTTTGTTGACGCGACTGAACTAGGTGAAGGTGGATTAGCAGAGTACTTCGAGAAAACGGAACTTGTTCCACCATTCAACAAGAAATTCTTAGGAAACATTATCGCTGAAGTGTTCAACCGTTTCAGCATTACTGATACGTCAATGATGCTTGACTTGATGAAAGACTTAGGATTTAAGTATTCATCAAAAGCAGGTATTACAGTAGGTGTTGCTGACATCGTGGTATTACCTGACAAACAAGAAATCTTAGATGAGTCAGAAAAACTTGTTGAACGCGTACAAAAACAATTTAGCCGTGGTTTATTAACAGAAGAAGAACGTTATAACGCGGTTATTGAAATTTGGACACAAGCTAAAGATAGAATTCAAGAAAAACTGATGAAATCTCTTGATAAAACAAACCCAATCTTCATGATGAGTGACTCTGGTGCCCGTGGTAACGCATCTAACTTTACGCAACTTGCAGGTATGCGTGGTCTGATGGCCGCACCATCTGGTAAAATCATCGAACTTCCAATCACATCATCATTCCGTGAAGGTTTAACAGTATTAGAGTACTTCATCTCAACTCACGGTGCGCGTAAAGGTCTTGCCGATACAGCACTTAAGACTGCCGACTCTGGTTACTTAACACGTCGTCTTGTTGACGTAGCACAAGATGTTATCGTGCGTGAAGAAGACTGTGGTACAGACCGTGGTTTACTCGTTTCAGATATCAAAGAAGGTACAGAAATGATCGAACCATTCATCGAGCGTATCGAAGGCCGTTACTCTAAAGAGACAATTCGTCATCCAGAGACTGGCAAGGTCATCATTCGTCCAGATGAATTAATCACACCAGATATTGCGAAAGAGATTACAGACGCTGGTATTGAAGAAATGTACATCCGTTCAGCATTTACATGTAACACACGTCATGGTGTATGTGAAAAATGTTACGGTAAAAACTTAGCAACAGGTGAAAAAGTTGAAGTGGGTGAAGCAGTTGGTACAATTGCCGCTCAATCAATCGGTGAACCTGGTACACAGTTAACAATGCGTACATTCCATACTGGTGGGGTAGCCGGTAGCGATATCACGCAAGGTTTACCGCGTATCCAAGAGATCTTTGAAGCACGTAACCCGAAAGGTCAAGCTGTGATCACAGAGATCGAAGGTGTGGTAGACAACATCACAGTTGGTAAAGATAGACAACAAGAGATTGTTATCAAAGGTGCCAACGAAACACGTTCTTATATTGCATCAGGTACATCACGCTTGAAAGTAGAAATCGGACAATCAGTTGAACGCGGTGAAGTCTTGACTGAAGGTTCAATCGAGCCGAAGAACTTCTTAGCGGTTGCTGGTTTAACAGCTACTGAAGCGTACTTACTTAAAGAGGTACAAAAAGTTTACCGTATGCAAGGTGTAGAAATCGATGACAAACACGTTGAAGTAATGGTACGTCAAATGTTACGTAAAGTACGTATCATCGAAGCTGGTGACACGAAATTATTACCAGGTTCATTAGTAGACATCCATCACTTCACAGATGCCAACCGTGACGCATTCAAAGAGCGTAAGCGCCCAGCGACTGCGAAACCAGTATTACTTGGTATCACAAAAGCATCACTTGAGACAGAAAGTTTCTTATCAGCTGCATCATTCCAAGAAACAACACGTGTACTTACAGACGCTGCAATCAAAGGTAAACGAGATGACTTACTCGGCTTGAAAGAGAACGTTATTATCGGTAAATTGATTCCAGCAGGTACAGGTATGAAACGCTACAGTGATGTGTCAATCGAGAAAGAAGAAACAACTGAGTCTTTAGATTCACAACTTGTAACTGAATAGATCATAGAGCATGGGGCACGCGTTTGTCCCATCTCTTTTCTTTCTATTATTGAAGCAAGTTGTAGGGAGTTAATACTTGTCATTATGCGCATTGTTTCTTAAATACAATGACGTGATGATGAAGATATAACCAAAATGAAATAGCGAGTACTGTCATAGCAATAAAATCAGATGTTTATTGATTATAAGTGTTGACGAACTGTTTAAAGAGATGATAATATAGTAAAGGTTGATGCAAGCAGTACTTTGGAGGATATGTAAATGTCTAATGAAAAAGTCACACGCTTAGATGAACACGATTATGTTGTTGGACTCAAACAGACGCTTAAGGCGCTCAAGAAAGATCGAGTCAAACAATTGATTATCGCTGAAGATGTGAATGTACATCTGTTAGCACGCGTGTTAAGCTTTGCCAATCAAAATATGATACCTATGACGTTCTTTTCAAGTCGTAAAGCACTTGGAGAACATGTTGGTATAAAGGTAAAAGCGACAGTCGTTGCTTTGCTAAAATGAGATTAGTAAGTGTGATGCTTACTAAATTTTATTTAACTTAAAAATGAACCACCTGGATGTGTGGAATTAAGAGAACAAGAGAGGAGGACAATCAATGCCTACTATTAACCAATTAGTACGTAAACCAAGACAGAGCAAAACTAAAAAATCAGACTCACCTGCTTTAAATAGAGGTTTCAACAGTCAGAAAAAACAATTCACTAAGTTAAATTCACCGCAAAAACGTGGTGTATGTACACGTGTGGGTACAATGACACCTAAGAAACCAAACTCTGCGTTACGTAAATATGCGCGTGTGCGTTTATCAAACAACATTGAAATCAACGCATACATCCCTGGTATCGGTCATAACTTACAAGAGCACAGTGTTGTACTTGTACGTGGTGGTCGTGTAAAAGACCTACCTGGTGTGCGTTACCATATCGTACGTGGTGCATTAGACACTTCTGGTGTTGAAGGTCGTATGCAAAGCCGTTCATTATACGGTACTAAAAAACCTAAAAAATAAGTTTAAGCGACATTAACTTAAACTCAATATAAAACAATTATAATAGGAAGGGAGGACTTGTATTATGCCTCGTAAAGGATCAGTACCTAAAAGAGATGTGTTACCAGATCCAATTCACAACTCTAAATTGGTTACAAAATTAATCAACAAAATTATGTTAGATGGTAAGCGTGGGACTGCTCAACGTATTCTTTATTCAGCATTCGACTTAGTTCAAGAACGTTCTGGTCGTGATGCAATGGAAGTATTCGATGAAGCAATCAACAACATTATGCCAGTACTTGAAGTTAAAGCACGCCGTGTGGGTGGTTCAAACTACCAAGTACCTGTAGAAGTTCGTCCAGAGCGTCGTACTACTTTAGGTTTACGTTGGTTAGTAAACTATGCGCGTCTTCGTGGTGAAAAAACTATGGAGGAACGTTTAGCTAACGAAATCTTAGACGCAGCCAACAACACTGGTGGTGCCGTTAAGAAACGTGAAGACACTCACAAAATGGCTGAAGCGAACAAAGCATTCGCTCACTACCGCTGGTAAGATAAACGCTAATCCCCTGAGCACATATCGTATAGACGCTGATCATCATGCTGCATAGCAGGTGAATTGTTTGGTTTATACATGCTTAGGGTAAAGCTATATCTGACTATATAATCCATTATTCTGGAAGGAGAAAGAATACCCATGGCAAGAGACTTTTCGTTGAAGAACACTCGTAATATCGGTATCATGGCTCACATCGATGCTGGTAAAACGACGACTACTGAACGTATTCTTTATTACACTGGCCGTATTCATAAAATTGGTGAAACACATGAAGGTGCTTCACAAATGGACTGGATGGAACAAGAGCAAGACCGTGGTATCACAATCACATCAGCTGCAACAACAGCTGCATGGAATGGTCACCGCGTAAACATCATCGATACACCTGGACACGTAGACTTCACTGTAGAGGTTGAACGTTCATTACGTGTACTTGATGGTGCAGTAACAGTACTTGACGCACAATCAGGTGTAGAACCTCAAACTGAAACAGTTTGGCGTCAAGCAACAACTTACGGTGTACCTCGTATCGTATTCGTAAACAAAATGGACAAAATGGGTGCAAACTTCGACTACGCAGTTAGCACTTTACATGACCGTTTACAAGCGAACGCAGCACCTATCCAATTACCAATCGGTGCTGAAGATGAATTTGAAGCAATCATTGACTTAGTTCAAATGAAATGTTTCAAATACAACAACGACTTAGGTACAGAAATTGAAGAAATCGAAATTCCAGCTGACTACCAAGAACGCGCTGAAGAAGCTCGTGAAGCGTTAATCGAAGCAGTAGCTGAAACTAACGATGACTTAATGGAAAAATACTTAGGTGGAGAAGAATTATCTGTTGAAGAGCTTAAAGAAGCAATTCGTCAAGCAACAACAGACGTTGAATTCTACCCAGTATTATGTGGTACAGCATTCAAAAACAAAGGTGTTCAATTAATGTTGGACGCAGTTATTGACTATTTACCATCACCATTAGACGTTAAACCTATCGTTGGTCACCGTGCTGACAACCCTGAAGAAGAAGTAATCGCTAAAGCAGACGATTCAGCTGAATTCGCTGCATTAGCATTCAAAGTTATGACTGACCCTTACGTTGGTAAATTAACATTCTTCCGTGTGTACTCAGGTACATTAACTTCAGGTTCTTATGTTAAAAACTCAACAAAAGACAAACGTGAACGTGTAGGTCGTATCTTACAAATGCACGCAAACTCACGTGAAGAAATCAGCACTGTTTACTCAGGTGATATCGCTGCTGCAGTAGGTCTTAAAGACACTGCAACTGGTGACACACTTTGTGGTGAGAAAAACGACATCATCCTTGAGTCAATGGAATTCCCAGAGCCTGTAATCCACTTATCAGTTGAGCCTAAATCAAAAGCTGACCAAGATAAGATGGCACAAGCTTTACAAAAATTACAAGAAGAAGACCCAACATTCAAAGCACACACAGATGAAGAAACTGGTCAAGTTATCATCGGTGGTATGGGTGAGCTTCACCTTGACATTATCGTTGACCGTATGAAGAAAGAATTTAATGTAGAAGCTAACGTTGGTGCGCCAATGGTATCTTACCGTGAAACGTTCAAACAATCAGCTGCAGTACAAGGTAAATTCTCTCGTCAATCTGGTGGTCGTGGTCAATACGGTGACGTTCACATCGAATTCACACCTAACGAAACTGGTGAAGGTTTCGAATTCGAAAACGCTATCGTTGGTGGTGTAGTTCCTCGTGAATACATCCCATCAGTTGAACAAGGTCTTAAAGACGCAATGGAAAACGGTGTCTTAGCTGGATATCCATTAATCGATGTAAAAGCAAAATTATTTGACGGTTCATACCATGATGTCGATTCATCTGAAATGGCCTTCAAAATCGCTGCATCATTAGCACTTAAAGAAGCTGCTAAAAAATGTGATCCAGTTATCTTAGAACCAATGATGAAAGTTACAATCGAAATGCCTGAAGAATACCTAGGCGATATCATGGGTGACGTAACAGCACGCCGTGGTCGCGTAGACGGTATGGAAGCACGCGGTAACGCACAAGTTGTTAACGCTTATGTTCCACTTTCAGAAATGTTCGGTTATGCAACATCATTACGTTCTAACACGCAAGGTCGCGGTACTTACACAATGTACTTCGATCACTATGCAGAAGTTCCAAAATCAATTTCTGAGGAAATCATCAAAAAGAACAAAGGTGAATAATTCACTGATGTAATTATCACTTGTTTATAAATTGATTTTTTCAGCAAAATGCTTTATAAAGGTAATAAAGAAAATATGTCTCATGTTAGTGAGTAACTTTCATGAGATATATTAAAAAATTTAATTCTTAATTTGAATAGGAGAGATTTTATAATGGCAAAAGAAAAATTTGATCGCTCAAAAACACATGCCAATATTGGTACTATCGGTCACGTTGACCATGGTAAAACTACTTTAACAGCTGCAATCGCAACTGTATTAGCAAAACACGGTGACAGTGAAGCACAATCATACGACATGATTGACAACGCTCCAGAAGAAAAAGAGCGTGGTATCACAATCAATACTTCACACATCGAATACCAAACTGAAAAACGTCACTATGCGCACGTTGACTGCCCAGGACACGCTGACTATGTTAAAAACATGATCACTGGTGCTGCGCAAATGGACGGTGGTATCTTAGTAGTATCTGCTGCTGACGGTCCAATGCCACAAACTCGTGAGCACATCTTATTATCACGTAACGTTGGTGTACCAGCATTAGTAGTATTCTTAAACAAAGTTGACATGGTTGACGATGAAGAATTATTAGAATTAGTAGAAATGGAAGTTCGTGACTTATTATCTGAATACGACTTCCCAGGCGATGACGTACCTGTAATCGCTGGTTCAGCATTAAAAGCTTTAGAAGGCGATGCTGCATACGAAGAAAAAATCTTAGAATTAATGAACGCTGTTGACGAGTACATTCCAACTCCAGAACGTGACTCTGACAAACCATTCATGATGCCAGTTGAGGACGTATTCTCAATCACTGGTCGTGGTACAGTAGCTACTGGCCGTGTTGAACGTGGTCAAATCAAAGTTGGTGAAGAAGTTGAAATCATCGGTTTAACTGATGAATCAGCTAAAACAACTGTTACTGGTGTAGAAATGTTCCGTAAGTTATTAGACTACGCTGAAGCTGGTGACAACATTGGTGCATTATTACGTGGTGTTTCACGTGAAGATGTACAACGTGGTCAAGTATTAGCAGCTCCAGGTTCTATTACACCACACACAAAATTTAAAGCGGAAGTTTACGTATTATCAAAAGACGAAGGTGGACGTCACACTCCTTTCTTCTCTAACTACCGCCCACAATTCTATTTCCGTACTACTGACGTAACTGGTGTTGTTAACTTACCAGAAGGTACTGAAATGGTTATGCCTGGCGATAACGTTGAAATGGAAGTTGAATTAATTTCTCCAATCGCTATCGAAGACGGTACTCGTTTCTCAATCCGTGAAGGTGGACGTACTGTAGGATCAGGCGTTGTAACTGAAATCCACGAATAAGATAATCTTTATCTTTGAGATAGAAAAAGCTAGCGCAATTGCGCTAGCTTTTTTGTATTTCTTACAATGATTGGGAGCTGTAAACTTGCCCTACTAAAACTTGTTGTTAGGATATAACATCTGTGTTACATTAAAAATATAAAAGGGATATGTTGGAGCATGTCCCCGAAAGAGCCCGTTAAAAAGACGGTGACTAAGATTTAATAGTGCTAAGACCATCACCTTCGTCAAAGTCAGTGATGGTTATTTTTTAGGTAAATATCAAGCATCGCAACCACGAGCCCTATGAGTGAAACGACAAATGAGTCTAACCCTGTCGTGTTACATAGTGCATATGAACAGATATGATTAGACTGATTATAACGATATTGAATCAAAATACTATTTATGTTACATTAAAAATATAAAAGGGACATGCTCCAACATGTCCCCGAAAGAGCCCGTTAAAAAGACGGTGACTAAGATTTAATAGTGCTAAGACCATCACCTTCGTCAAAGTTAGTGATGGTTATTTTTATGATAAATATCAAGCATCGCAACCACGAGCCCTATGAGTGAAACGACAAATGAGCCGAATCCTATCATAAGGAGCAGTGCTTCTGCCACAGATACCATTAGGGCTTCTCCTTTCTAAAGATTTGAGACATGCCATTCATAGGCACCACCTCCTTATACTCAGATAGCCACCATCCACTTAACTTGCTCACCAACATTCTATCACATATTAAACCTAATTCGCACGAAAACTAAATAAAAATTAGAACTATTCTGTACTAAGTCACGTGATTTATGCGTATAAACAAAAAGACCCTAAACTTCAATCTGGAGGTTTAGGGTCTTCTATCGTTAAAGAACGCCTTCAAGCTCTAGTATTTTCATAAAAGTACTTACGGTATATTTCATAGCCGATTCATCAATATCAAAATGTGGACTATGGTGTGGCCAGTCGGTTGCTTTTTCTGGATTACCACAACCAGTGAAGAAAAAGGCACCAGGCAAGGCGTGTAAATAATAAGAAAAGTCTTCGCCAATCATCATCAAATCTGAATCATGATAGCGGAAGTTCAAAGTATTAGCTGCTGTTTTAACGATTTCTGCAGACGCTTCATGATTGTAGACGGGTAGATAGCCATTCACATAATCCAAGTCGTAAGTAATATCATTCGCAACGGCTAGCCCTTGTAAGAGTTTTTCTAGTTTTGTGCGAATATGCTGTTGAACGCTTGGATCAAATGTACGAACGGTTCCACGACATTGTGCAGTATCGGGAATGACGTTGTCGGCATCACCTGCTTCGATCTTACCGAATGAAATGACAGCTTGTTTTACAGGATCAAGCGTACGAGACACAATTTTTTGGGTGCTTAAAATAAATTCTGCCAAAATAACAATTGAATCAATAGTCTCATGTGGCTTTGCACCGTGGCCGCCTTTACCATAAATTGTAATGTTGAATTCATCTGGTTGCGCCATCATTGCACCTGGTCGTGTATGAATCGTACCAGTTGGATAGCCGCTCCATAAGTGATTGCCGTATACTTTATCGACACCAGCAAGTGCATTGTCCGCAATCATGCCTTGTGCACCACCGGGCATTTCCTCTTCGCCATATTGGAAGATGAGTACAACGGCACCTTTGAGTTGGTCTTGATGCTCATGTAAGAGTTCAGCAACGGTTAATAAAATAGCGGTATGACCATCGTGACCACACGCATGCATGACACCTGGGATTTTTGAGCGATACGGTACATCTTTCATATCTTCTATAGGCAAGGCATCAAAGTCCGCGCGCAATGCAATTGTAGGGCCTTGTTCAGTATCGCCGATTGTAGCAACAATCCCATTATGACCGACACGTTCGCGAATGGTAAAATCTAGATGCTTTAATCTTTCAAGAATATAGGCGTGCGTTTGTTTTTCTTGAAATGAGCGTTCTGGATATTGGTGTAAATGACGGCGTATCGCAATCATTTCTTGCTCTTTTTCGCCTGCACATTGGAACCAATCCGTCATGGGTCATCCACTCCTTCGTAAAGATTATGATAATATTATACACGTGCTTTTAAGTTTGTTCAAAATACGTTATGATAAAAGAGTATTAGCAAATAGGAAAGGGGAATGAATCGTGGTACAAATGCTACACGACTTTCTAGAAGAAAATATTAACTATTTGAAAGACAACGGTTTATACAACGAGATCGACACAATCGAAGGGGCAAATGGTCCTAAAATTAAAATTGCAGGTAAAGAATATATCAACTTGTCTTCTAACAACTACTTAGGGCTTGCGACAGATGCTGATTTAAAAGCAGCAGCAAAAGAAGCAGTAGACTCACATGGTGTGGGTGCTGGTGCGGTACGTACAATCAACGGTACACTCGACTTACATGACGAGTTAGAAAAGACATTAGCAGAATTCAAAGGGACAGAAGCAGCCATCGCATATCAATCAGGTTTCAACTGTAACATGGCAGCTATTTCAGCAGTCATGAATAAAAATGATGCAATCTTATCAGATGAATTAAACCACGCATCTATTATTGACGGTTGCCGTTTATCAAAAGCAAAAATCATTCGTGTAAACCACTCAGATATGGACGACTTACGTAAAAAAGCAAAAGAAGCTGTTGAATCAGGTGAGTATAACAAAGTAATGTATATTACTGACGGTGTATTCAGTATGGATGGTGACGTTGCGAAATTACCTGAAATCGTAGAAATTTGTGAAGAATACGGTATTATGGTTTACGTTGATGACGCGCACGGTTCAGGTGTAATGGGTAAAGGTGCCGGTACAGTGAAACACTTCGGCTTACAAGATAAAGTCGACTTCCAAATCGGTACATTATCAAAAGCAATCGGTGTTGTCGGTGGTTATGTAGCCGGTTCACAACAATTGATTGACTGGTTAAAAGTACAATCTCGTCCATTCTTATTCTCAACATCATTAGCACCTGCAGATACAAAAGCCATTACAACAGCAGTGAAAAAGTTAATGGCATCTACAGAGCTACATGATAAGTTGTGGGATAATGCGAACTACTTGAAAGAAGGCTTAAACAAATTAGGCTTTAACACTGGGGAATCTGAAACACCTATCACACCAGTAATTATTGGTGATGAGAAGAAAACACAAACATTCAGTAAACGCTTGATGGAAGAAGGCGTTTACGTTAAATCTATCGTATTCCCAACGGTTCCACGTGGTACAGGTCGTGTACGTAATATGCCAACTGCAGCACATACGAAAGAAATGTTAGATGAAGCATTAGCTGTGTATGAACGTGTTGGTAAGGAATTAGACGTTATTTCATAATTAAATATTAACAATTGAATGCAGTCGCTCGCATAGGGTGGCTGTATTTTTTGGATAAGAGGATATCGATGAAGATTGGTAATTATTATATTGATACGTTTTGGCTAATATTTATTGGTACCTTTTTAATTTTTTTATTAATGGAACCTTGGATGTTAATAACGGTTGTATTATTCCTTATTGCTGCAATAGAGAAGGACGATATGCATTAAAGGGAAGTATTCTTATGCCTGTATAGTAAATATCATTTTGTGTGTATGCTCTACGTGTACAAGAAAGCGCTTAAATGTTATAATGCAAGTGCATAAACAATTAATGAGCATAAGAAAAGAACATTTGTGTTTATCAGAGAGACAGTTAGGAGATGTAATCATTTATGAAAAGAATATTTATCACTGGTGCGTTAGGTCAAATTGGTACAGAACTCGTTGCAAAATGTCGTGAAATTTATGGGAATGACAATGTATTAGCAACAGATATTCGTGAGCCAGAAGCAGGTTCGATTGTTGCTGAAGGGCCATTTGAAATTTTAGATGTGACAGACGCAGAAAAAATGGAGCAGTTGATTGCTGACTTCAAACCAGACACAATGATGCATATGGCAGCTTTATTATCAGCGACTGCAGAACAAAAGCCATTACTCGCATGGAACTTGAATATGGGTGGCTTAGTGAACGCGTTAGAAGCTGCACGTAAATATGATTTACAATTCTTCACACCAAGCTCAATCGGTGCATTTGGTCCGAATACACCTAAGAAAAATACACCACAAGTTACGATCCAACGTCCGAACACAATGTACGGTGTGAACAAAGTATCAGGTGAATTATTATGTGATTATTACTTTACGAAATTTGGCGTTGATACGCGTAGTGTGCGTTTCCCAGGTTTAATTTCTTACGTGAAAGAACCAGGTGGCGGTACAACTGACTATGCGGTAGACATCTACTTCCAAGCTGTTCGTGAAGGTAAATATACAAGCTATATCGACCGTGGTACTTATATGGATATGATGTTTATGGATGATGCGATTGACGCAATTATTAAGTTAATGGAAGCGGATGGTGGTAAGTTAATCAACCGTAACGCCTACAACTTAAGTGCGATGAGCATCGAGCCTGAGATGGTTAAAGCAGCAATCCAAGAACATGATCCAAACTTCACAGTAGATTATGATGTGGATCCAGTTCGTCAAGGCATTGCAGAAAGCTGGCCAGATAGTATTGATACGAGCTGTGCACGTGCTGAATGGGGGTTCGATCCACAATATGACTTAGCAGCAATGACAACACGTATGCTAGAGGGTATCAAAGCAAAAGAAAATCAAAACGCATAAATAGAATGAATGATGAGGCAGCACATGGCTCAGTACAGCGTGTGTTTGCCTCAATTTTTATAGGTATAATGGTTAAGAATATATCAAATTTTCGCAAAACTTGTTGAATTATTACGACCGAGTTGATATAATGCTTGTATTACATTTACATCATTACAGGGGGCATTTATTATGACAGATTTAGTGAAATTAGAACAACGCCAATCGTTAAAAGAGAAACCAGATCAATCCTCTTTAACATTTGGTGAAGTATTTACAGACTATATGTTGAGCTTTGAATATACAGAAGGTCAAGGCTGGCATGACTTGAAAATCGTACCATATGCGCCAATCGAAATCTCTCCAGCTGCGCAAAGTGTACACTATGGTCAATCTGTATTTGAAGGGTTGAAAGCCTATAAACATAACGGAGAAGTTGTGTTATTCAGACCAGAAGAGAACTTTAAGCGTATTAACGTCTCATTAGAGCGCTTAAAAATGCCTCGAATTGATGAAGATTTATTATTAGAAGGCTTAAAACAATTAGTAGACGTAGACCGTGATTGGGTACCAGAGGGTGAAGGACAATCACTTTACATTCGTCCAGTTGTTTTTGCGACAGAAGGTATATTAGGAGTAGCCCCATCTAAAAATTACCGTTTATTAATTATTTTATCTCCATCAGGCTCATACTACGGCGGTGATTCATTACGTCCTACAAAAATCTATGTTGAAGATGAGTATGTACGTGCAGTACGTGGTGGTGTTGGTTTCGCGAAAGTTGCAGGTAACTACGCAGCAAGTTTATTAGCACAAGCCAATGCGAATGCACTCGGTTTTGACCAAGTATTATGGTTAGACGGTGTTGAACAGAAGTATGTTGAAGAAGTAGGTAGCATGAACATCTTCTTCGTTATCAACGGTAAAGTTGTGACACCTTCATTAAATGGTAGTATTTTACCAGGTATTACGCGTAAAACAGTACTTGCATTAGCTGAGACATTAGGCTATGAAGTAGAAGAACGTCGTGTCTCTATCGATGAATTATTCGAACACTATGAAAAAGGTGAGTTAGAAGAAGTATTCGGTACAGGTACTGCAGCAGTGATTTCGCCAGTGGGTGAATTACAATTCAAAGATAAGAAAATGGTTATCAACAATGGCGAAACTGGTAAGATTACGCAAGCATTGTATGACAACTACACAGGTATCCAAAGTGGTAAGTTAGATGATCCACATAATTGGCGTTTAGTCGTACCACATTACGAAAGATAGGTCGTTTATTTTCAATTGCATATAACGTGTTGTTTCCCCGCATCTTTAGCAAATAGTCTGGATGTGGGGAGTTTTGATTTTGAGTGTGTGAATTGTGAAGGGTTAATAGGAATTAGTTTGTAAGTCTCGATGGGAAATGTCTGAAATTATTATGAAATTTCACTATAATGAATAGTATAAGTTGATAGAAATAGAAAATAGTATACTAAATATATTTTAAGAATGGAGATTACTTATGAAGCAAGAAATGAAGGAGCAAATTGTTCAACTAATTAAAGAAGCATGGATTGACGATATTGTAAGTATTAAAGAAACAGAAGCACTTGAACAGCAAAACAAACATTATTTAAAAGCGTTGAAACAGATAGAATTACTTAAGTTAGATAATGAAGCGGCAGTGGCTGAAACAGAACAGTCTAGCAAAGAATCAAAAGTTGTGACAGATGAGTATATCTTTGTCCGTCATTTATTAGGTGGCGAAGGTGTCAATCCAGAGACGGGTCAGACAATCTTTGTACCTGAGTCTGTCGTGAAAAAAGAACAACTCGAGCAAGGGAATAAATTACTTTTTGTAGAAAACGGTAATGGGTATCATCGACATGATTATAAAAAAATAAGTTCGGAAGTTGATGATTCGGTCGAAGGTTTTGAAATTGTTGGTTATGACTATGCGATTGTGGATTACGACGAGAGTATTCATCGCTTTGTATGTAAAAAGCATTATGCGAATGGCGAATTAAAGAGTATTCCACTTTGCTTATTAAATGAGAAAGACGTCATTAAATTTAACATTAACAGAGAGGACGTCATCAGCATTGCACATACACCTAACCATACGACAGCACGTATTAGATGGAAGTATGATTCAGATGAGATCGTGCCGACACCGATTAAGAAAAAGTCATCATACTACAAGGAAAGTCATGAGGCGGATGAAATTGATGATACAGAAAAAGAACTATTTAAGGATGTTGAAGTCGGTATCTTAGGTGCAAGTCAGTTTATCAATAATTATATAGAAGAAGTGGAACAACGTGGCGGTAAGGTGCATCATACGGAGTCAGATACACAGTTGCAAGTGGAGACGCTAGTAAGTAAGTCAGATATTGTTGTGATTCCTATCCTAACTGTAAGCCATGCCAAAGCGGAACAAGCAAAAGCAAGAGCGAAAAAAGAAGAGAAACCGTTTATTATTTTGAAAAATAGTGGTAGAAGTACCTTTGTGAATGAGTTGAAAGAACATTTACATTTGATTAAACGCGAAGAAGAAGCGGAATGATTTGAGTACAAATAGAGTGGAATTTTGATAAGGTGAGAAAAGCGTCTGGACATAGAGAGAGTTCAGGCGCTTTTACTATGCCTAAGTCCATTTTGAAGGAAGGGGATTATGAAATAGAGGTCAAATGGATATGTTAAGCTGAATATAGTAAGATTTATTTGATGTATTGTGTTGTTAAGACAAGTGCAATAGTAGCAATGGAATCAAAGTTTGATGTCATAATGGGAATCATGATGATAGTAATGGCAATTTTTGGATATATATTGATGCCTGAACATTATGGTGTGCCACTAATGACGTTTATAACAGGGATATCGCTTATTGTAATCGGGATTAAGGGGCCGCCAAAATTTAAAAGAGGTAAAAGTAACAAGAAGACTGATAGATAAAGTGGAGCATGACTATCTAAAACGTGCACAAAGTGGGTTAGGGTTTGTTAGGTAAAATAATTAGTACAATAAAAATTTAGATAGGTCGATTAATTAAAGGTGTTTAGTAAATAAGCAAGATCTAAAAAAAATTACAAGTGAGCGTGTTATAGAAGTAGTATGAATTTATTGTTACTATTGTAAATGAATTGCATTATATAGAAACAGGTGACGACGATGATAAAATGGCTATTATTCGATAAAGATGGCACGCTTATTCAATTTGATCAAAGCTGGGTAAAGTTAGGGATTCAGCTAGTAGATGATGTATGTGCCCATTTTGAAATTGACCAACGTGAAGCGGTTTATGATGCGATTGGGATTGACGGAGATGCTTTTCGGCCGAATAGTGTGATGGCATCCGGTTCGCTTGAAGAGATGGCAACGATATTTAATCAATATACAGACATTGAAACGTATACGTGGGTCTGTATGCGCAGTCAGCAGTTGATTAATACACGTGTTCCGGAAAGTAAGCTGTACCCAGGTGTTCATGAAACATTAATGAAACTCCATACATGTGGTTATCAATTGGCGATTGTGACGGGAGACAATGCGCGGGGTGTATCGCATTTCTTAGAACAGACTGGACTTCAAGATTTGTTTGCTTGTGTGATTTCAACAAATGGCGATAATTATGAAAAGCCAGATAAGCGTCTTTTAACGCCACTATGGTCGCGCGGTGTGAAAGCTGAAGAGATGGCAATCATTGGTGATACGGACTTAGATATGCAGACGGGTCGCCAAGCACAATGTGCCAAGACGATTGGCGTACGTACGGGCTTGGGGCATGAAGCAACTTTCGACGAAGCGGATTTGATATTAGATGATGTGACACAATTACTAGAATATTTATGAAGTCGTACGATATTGTATAAGTTATTCTGTTATAATTACTACATGTATGATATTCAGGCGAGTATGTGATACAAGTTGGTAATATGACAAACAGAATTTTACATATTTATAAATTATTTATGTAGGAATAAGTTGTGTGTACAATTCCATCTTGTCGCTAAGGTTTTAATTATCTATAATTTAGATAAATACATATTAATACAATACACTAAAATATTAAATTAATGAATAAGAAAGAGTGGGTATTATTGAAAAAAGACTTTCCTTATCTTAAGTGGTTTAAGTTATTAGGTATAGCCTTGTTTGTCGGTGCACTCGTGTACTTTCCTGTGTTTTATCGCTATCTACAACACGGCATTATTTATAGTGGAAGATATGATGGCATTAAACAGATGGTACCATTCCAAATGTTCTTATATGAGCGGATGACGAGCTTTTCATCATTTTACGATGTCGGCTTTGGACTGGGTGGTGATTATTTTACAGACCTTACATATTATTACACAACGTCGCCTATGATGTATCTTAATTTTTTCTGTATTAAGATTATTGACATATTAGGTTTGGTTGATCCATCAACAATTGATTTTTGGGCAAAAAATCAGTTAGTCGTTGCATTTTTTAAGTGTGCACTGACTTTCTTAGCAACATACGGTATGTTGAAAATGTTTCAAATGGAGAAACCGTATCGTTTTGTAGGTGCATTACTTTATAGCGTTTCAACTGTCTTTTACTTTTTCAATTTTGCATGGTCATTCTTTGGAGATGTTATGCTCTATTTACCACTGGCTATTTGGGGTATGGAACGTTTCTTCAAACAACGTAAAATTGGATTATTTATCGTTGCGATTGCATTGACGCTATTTTCGAATTTCTATTTCAGTTATTATTTAGCGCTCGCATTGGCTGCTTATCTCATCTATCGTATGATTGACACGCATCCAGATGATGTAGTAACGCGTTGGAAAAAGCTATGGTTATTAGTGCCGGCAGTAGGTATTAGTTTGTGTATCGCATCTCTAGGTTTTCTAACAGGTGTACGCGCATTTTTAAATAATGATCGTAAACTGATTGATTTTGAAGTACCATTTTTAATCGACTTCTCACCAGATTATCATATCTTTTCAAATGGTCTTCACATGACGATTACTTTTATTGCACTTGTGGCACTGTTTTCATTTAAGTTGTACCGTCACTACTATTATCGATTATTTGCGATATTTACATGGATTTTACTTATCGGTTCACTTTCGCAATATACAGATAGCTTGTTTAATGGACTATCCTTCCCAGAACGACGTTGGGGTTTTCTGTTAGTGATGTCGACAAGTGTAATGATTGCATTATGGTTAAAACACCTTACAGAGCTGACATGGCGTAGTTATTTGATTTCGCTACTACCATTGATTCCGTTAGCGATTGCGACAATCAATCTATCTTCAGGACGTATGTGGTGGATGGTTGCTAGTACGTTAATTTTAGGTATTGTAGCATATTGTATTTTTGCGCAAAAAGGCTTTTCTCAAAATATCTTGTATCTCATTATTGGGTTGTTTATCGTGCAACAATTTCTTCTAGTATGGAATTACCGCACTAATAATATGATGCGATATGAAACAACTATTGAGACATTGCATTCACCGGATTATCACAGTGATGTATTACAGAAAAAGATTGATAAGATTAAAGACAAACAATCACCACTGGAACGTACGGATTACATTAATAATTTCGCAGTGAATACGAGTATGTTGCATAAATTTAATGGTGTCGCGCTATATTCAAGTATCTTTGATGGCGCCATCTTAGAATATTACGATAAACTCATGCAAGTAAATATGGGCTACGATTCTAATAGTTATTATCGTACGCTTGGAGATCGTGCGAATATGTTCGCATTATGGGGTGTAACAGACCGTATTAGAAAAGGCGATGATAATTCAATCCCTTATGGCATGGAACGTCAGGAAAAATTCAGTGACAGAGGTGTAACATGGACACATAGTCACAATACATTTGATTATCCTGCAGCGCATCTGACGTCGAAAGTTTTTGATGCTTCGGATTTAAAATCACCTTTAGATCGTGAACATGCGATGCTTGAAGGTGTTGTAATGGATGGCGAGAAAGCCAACACACCATTTTACGCAAATCCTAATCTGGTTAAATTTGCTGATATTACACCACGAGATGCGAAACAACAAGGGTTTAATTTGACGGTTTCAAAAGATTTAGGCGGCTTAGATATTTCGATGCCACCTGATTTATCAGCGCAGTATAAAGATTATTACTTAGAGATGGATGTTGAGTTATTATATCCAAACTCACCGCATTATTTAATGGTAGATAATTTTTACCAAGAACGTAGAGAGTTGACACAGCGTTACAGACGTTTTGTGACGCCAATAACAGTCCGCGTATCTGCAAATGAACCAATGCAACTCAAGCTTAAAAAAGGTACGTATCGCGTGAATATTAAAGGCATTTATGGTGAAGACTATACAACATTAGAAAAAGCACAAAATGATGTTAAACCAGTTAAAGTGACGAAAGATAAACGTGAGATACGTATTGATATGAAGCCAACGAAAAAGTCATATCTTGTATTGCCAATGCCGTATCGTGATGGCTTGAAAGCAGAAGTAGATGGTGAGGCAAGACCTGTGAAAAAAGGGAATGGCTTGCAAACGGTGATTCCAGTCAATAAAGGTGAAAAACAAGTCACTGTTCATTATGAATTACCACATCGAGGACTTTATCTTGTATTGATGGTACTAGGTGTTATCGGTGCCGTTGTCTATGGCAAATGGTTGCGCCGAAATAGTTAGTAAAACTACTGAATATAGCTTAATGTGAATACCTCCTATTGTAAGACATCAAACCTAATAATAGGGGGTTTTTGCTTACAATTAAAGATTTCTTAAACGCTTTAAGAGAGCCATGAATAAATAACTTAGGTTTAAGAAAAAGAGAGAACCATGATTTGAAAAAGGAAATGGGAGAATTTTGGAGAGCTGATTGTCAGACTTCAAGGCGTTGTATTTGCGACACTGGATTTCTGTTCGAATGCTTATTGCTTTTATTTTATCCTGATTCTGAATTTATGATGGTACATCCAGAGAAACACAGCAAGCGACATCGTTTTATTAATATTGAAAGAGTGGATATTTGTGAAAAAAGAATTACTACATAATAAATGGTTTCAATTGCTGAGTATGGCATTTTTTGTTGCGACGCTCGTGTACTTTCCGGTGCTTTATCGTTTTCTTGTAGAAGGTGTTGTATATAGTGGTATGTATGATGGCATCAGACAATTAGTGCCGTTCCAAATGTTTTTGTATGAGCGGATGTCAAACCTATCGTCTTTTTATGATGTTGGTTTTGGAATTGGTGGCGATTACTTTACAGATCTTTCCTATTACTATACAACATCGCCTATGATGTATATCAACTTTTTAGGTATCAAGCTGCTTCAAACATTAAGATTGGTTGATCCATCAAGTATTGATTTTTGGGCAGGTAATCAGCTTGTTGTTGCCTTTTTTAAATGCGCACTTACATTTTTAGCGGCATATGGCATGTTGAAAATGTTTCAATTGGAGAAACATTATCGTTTTTTAGGTGCGATGCTTTATAGTGCATCAACGGTCTTTTATTTTTTCAATTTTATATGGTCATTTTTTGGAGATGTGATGGTTTTTCTTCCATTATCGATTTGGGGTATGGAACGTTTCTTTAAAAAACGCAAAATCGGTTTGTTTATGATTGCCATCTCATTGACGCTTTTTTCAAATTTTTATTTCAGTTATTACGAAATAATTGCGTTGAGTGCTTATTTAATTTATCGCATGATTGATATTCATCCAGATGATGTTGTCACGCGTTGGAAAAAGTTATGGCTATTGGTGCCGGCCGTGTTAATCAGCTTGTGTATTGCTTCGTTTGGTTTTCTAACAGGTGTACGCTCTTTTCTTAATAATGATAGACAAATCGTGGACTTTAAAGTGCCTTTGCTTACTGATTTTTCTGAACGGTACCACATTTTTTCAAATAGTTATGATTTTACGATAACTTTTATTGTGTTAGTAGCACTCTTTTCCTTTAAACTTTATCGCCATTATTATTATCGTTTTTTTGCAATATTGACGGGCATTTTGTTGGTTGCCTCACTTTCACCAATGACTGATAGTTTCTTCAATGGATTTTCATATCCAGAGAGACGATGGGGATATTTGTTAGTGTTATCTACAAGTGTTCTTATGACATTGTGGTTGAAATATTTATCTGAGTTAACCCTGCGTGACTATATCGTATCACTCGTACCATTGGTGCCATTAGCAATTGCAATTATTAATATGTCTTCTGGGCTTATGTGGTGGATGGTCGCAAGTGTACTGATTTTATGCATTGTAGGATATGGTGTTTTTCATCAAAAAGGGTTCAATAAGAAAGTAACGTTGCTTATTATTTCACTTTTTGTCGTTCAGCAGTTTGTGATGTTATTGAATTATCGCACAAATCAACTTGAACAATATGAACCTAATTTAGAGCTTCTGCATTCACCTGATTATCATAGTGACGTTATGCAAAAGAAGATTGATAAGATTAAAGGAAAGCAGTCTCCAGTAAATCGCATTGACTATATTGGTGTGGTGGCGAATATCGGTATACTTTATAATTATAATGGTATGGCGCTGTATTCGAGTATTTTTGATGGCGAGATCCTAGACTATTATGATAATGTTATGCAAATTAATACGGGCTTAGATTATAACAGTTACTATCGTACTTTGGGAGACCGTGCCAATCTATTTGCGTTATGGGGTGTTACAGACCGAATTCGAAAAGGGAATGACCTTTCTTTGCCATACGGTATGGAACGTAAAGAAACTTTTAAAGATAGGATTGTGACATGGACGCGTAGTCACAATACAATAGATTATCCTGCAGCACATCTGACATCCAAAATTTTTGATGATTCGGATTTAAAGTCACCTTTAGATCGTGAACATGCGATGCTTGAAGGTGTTGTAATAGATGGGGAAAAGGCGAACACGCCATTTTATGAAAATCCAAATCTTGTTAAATTTGCAGAAATCACACCACGAAATGCGAAACAAAAGGGGTTTCAATTGACGGTTGATAAAGATCTTGGCGGTTTAGATATTACGCTATCTCCTGATTTGCCAGCGAGGTATAAAGACTATTATGTAGAAATGGATATTGAACTTTTACATCCCAATGTCAACCATTATTTACTGGTTGATGAATTTTATCAGTCACGTCAAGAGCTTAATCAACGTTACAGACGTTTTGTTACACCTGTGACAGTCCGTGTTTCTGCTAAAGACACAATGCAGCTTAAGCTTAAAAAGGGCACATACCGTGTGAATATTAAAGGCATTTACGGCGAAGACTATTCAACGTTAGAAAAAGCGAAAGACGATGTGACACCAGTCAAAGTCACGCAAACAAATCGAGATATTCGTGTAGCAATGAAACCGACGAAAAAGTCTTACCTTGTGTTGCCAATGCCATATCGCGAAGGTTTGAAAGCAGAAGTAGACGGAGAACCTAGAGATGTGAAAAAAGGCAATGGCATACAAACGGTGATTCCAGTTAATAAAGGCGACAAAGAGGCGATCATTCATTATGAATTACCACATTGGCGTTTGTATCTTGTCATGACAATTGTCGGTATCATTAGTGCATTTGTTTATCGTAAATGGCTACGTCGCCAAGCGAACTAAATAGTAATCAAAAATCCCCTCGCTATCTCGGTAGTAAGGGGATTTTCAACGTTTATCGTGTATCGATTTGACGATGTGTTTGGATAATATGTGCAATCTTTGCGATGACTTTATCGATAGAATCTGGGTCGTCGTATAAGTCATATTCATTAATATTTACGCGCACGACTGGGCATGCGTTGAATTGATTAATCCAGTCGTCATAACGTTTGAACAGCATTTGCCAATATTCTGGATCGGTATCCATTTCCATTTGACGACCACGCGTCTTAATACGGTCAATTACGCTGTCATAATCAGATTCTAAATAAATCAGTACGTCTGGTTTTGGGAAGTATGGTGTCATCACCATCGCATTGAACAGATTAGAGTACGTTTCAAAGTCTTCTTCTGTCATCGTACCTTGTTCTTGGTGCATTTTCGCAAAAATATCCACGTCTTCATAAATCGAACGGTCTTGAATAAAGCCACCGCCATACTCAAACATACGTTTTTGTTCTTTAAAGCGTTCAGCTAAAAAGTAAATTTGTAAGTGGAAACTCCAACGTGTGAAATCATCGTAAAACTTATCTAAATAGGGATTGTGGTCTACGTTCTCATAAGATGTACGAAAGTTTAATTTGTCAGCGAGTGCGCGTGTTAATGATGATTTGCCAACGCCCACCGTACCAGCAATCGTAATGACTGCATCTGACGGTATATTATAATGTGTCATGTGTTTGTCCTCCGATTAAGTCGTTAATACGTGATAATACGTGATCATAGTCTTCAGGATTGCTTACGAAGTCGATATCTGTGGTATCAATCCAAAGTACGCGATGTCCTTCACTAGATAATTGCTTGTAATATGTCGCATAGTCTTCTTTGAGTTTTAACAAATAGTCGTCTTCAATATGTGCCTCAAAGCTACGATCACGTTTAGCAATGCGTTTTTTCAATACGGATAAATCAGCATCTAATATAATTGTATAGTCAGGTGTGATTAAGTCTTCCGTCAAGATATCATAAATACGAGAAAACTTCGTGTATTCCGCTTGTGAAAGGGTATTACGGGCGAAGATTTTATTTTTATAAATATGATAGTCGCACACAATGCCTTCATGAAGTTCTGCTAAATCTTGGTAAGCTTTGTAGCGATTACAGAGAAAGAACATTTCTGTTTGAAAGCTCCATTTGGAAATATCTTCGTAAAAGTCAGAAAGGAATGGGTTTTCTCCGACAATTTCTTTTGCCTCATAAAAATGGTAAGATTGACTCAACTTGTGTGTGAGTGAGGACTTACCAACACCAATCGGTCCTTCAATAACAATAAATGGTTTAGTCATGTGTTTTCGCTCCATCTCATAGTAGTCAGTATTACAAATTTTAACATAAGTGAGGCTATTTCTGAATGAGAAGTCATGAATATTATATGTCACTTGCGCTCGATGAAGCATATCAAGCGGCACAAAAAGGAGAAGTGCCAATCGGGGCGGTTGTTGTTAAGGATGATCAAGTTATTGCACGGGCGCATAATTTGCGTGAAACGTTACAATTGCCAACAGCACATGCGGAACACCTAGCGATGGAACAAGCCGCAGAAGCACTCGGGACATGGCGTTTAGAAGGATGCACGTTGTATGTGACGCTAGAACCTTGTGTGATGTGCTCAGGAACGATTGTAATGAGCCGCGTCGAGCAAGTTGTATATGGTGCTGAAGATCCTAAAGGTGGCTGTAGTGGGAGCTTGATGAACTTGATAGAGGATCCACAGATGAATCATCGTGCCAAAGTGGTGCGCGGTGTACTTGCCTACTCATGTGGTCAGCAACTGAAGATATTTTTTAAAACATTGCGCCAGCGTAAAAAGGAAAGTGCGAGTCAGTAAAATAAAGAGTTTGGTTCTATGAAAACAAATTTTGAAAAAACATAGACGAATTTTGTTAGAATATGAATACATTAAGAAAATAGTAACTACACTGAAGGAAAGTGAAATAAATATAAAGAGAGGGAACGTGATGATCAAACTAATCGCAACAGATATGGATGGGACGTTACTGAATGCCTCACATGAAATTACAACTGAAAATATTGAGGCGATTCAATATGCGCAATCTAAAGGAGTAACGGTTGTTATCGCCACAGGTCGTGCATTTTATGAAGCGAGTACACCAGTGACGGAAGCTGGATTAAAGGTTCCTTATATTTGCTTGAATGGTGCTGAAGTGAGAGATGAAAGCTTCAATATCATTCATACTTCAAGTTTGAATAAAGAGATGTCGGATACCATTCAAAATAAGTTGAAACAAGAAGGCATTTATTATCAAGTCTATACCAATAGAGGGATTTATACGGAAGATCCGGAGAAAGACTTAGAGATTTATGTGGATATTGCGAAACAAGCGGGTCAGCACGCAAAAGCAGAGATTATCCGTCAACATATCCAGTCACGTATTGATAATGGGACGTTGAAAGTCGTCTCAAGTTATGATGAAATAGAATCAGTGCCTGGCGAGTTAATTATGAAGATCTTGGCATTCGATAAAGACTTGCAGAAACTAGGACGTGTAAAACAAGAACTTGCTGAGCATGTGAACCTTGCTGTATCGTCATCTTCGGTAGGGAATATTGAAATTACCAATGCCGAGGCACAAAAAGGAACGGCATTAGCAGCAATTGCAGAACAGCTTAACATTGATATGCAAGATGCGATGGCTGTAGGTGACAACATGAATGATGCATCTATGTTAGAACGTGTGGGATACCCAGTTGCAATGGCGAATGGTGTGTCTGCCGTTAAAGAGATTGCAACGTTTACGACCGATTCTAACGAAGAAAGCGGCGTTGCGAAGGCAATTTATCATGTATTAAAAGAATCAGAATGATAACAAGGGGAGTTTTTGAACGATGAAAGGACTTATTATTGTTGGGAGTGCACAGCGTGGTTCACATACGAACGCGTTGGCGCAATTTTTGAAAGATCAAATTGAATTACACAATGAAGAAGTGACAATTTTTGATTTGGCAGAACAGCCACTGCATACATTAGACTTTACAGGACGAAATCTAGTGCCAGACAGTTACCAAAATAATGCGGAACAGCTTAAAACATTAGCGCGTGAAGCGGACTTTATTATTTTGGGCACACCGAATTATCACGGTTCTTACTCAGGTATCTTGAAAAATGCATTAGACCATTTAACGATGGATGACTTCAAGATGAAACCAGTAGGACTTGTAAATAATAGTGGCGGTATTGTGAGTGCAGAACCACTTTCGCATTTACGTTTGATCGTGCGCTCACTATTAGGCATTGCCGTACCAACACAAATTGCGACACACGATTCAGACTATGAAAGACGTGAAGACGGTACGTTATATTTATCAAATGATGAGTTCCAGTTACGTGCCAAACTCTTTATCGATCAAATATTGTCATTTGCGAACAATAGCCCATACGAACATTTAAAATAGAGATAAACGTAAAGCACTGATTAGGCCTAGAAACTTAATCAGTGCTTTTATGCTTTTGGTTACTTATTAAAATGGAATTTCATATCACTAACAGGCCAAAATCGCATAACAACTTTACCCACAATTTGTTGTTCAGATACCAACCCAACTTCAGGACGTCGGCTATCAATACTATTTTGCCGGTTATCACCGAGTACTAAATATTTACCTTTAGGAATCTGTACTTTACCTGAAGAACCTACTATATCTTTGGAAGAAAAATCTTCAGTTAATTGCCTACCTAGTTTATTGCGCTTATTCATTGTTAAGTAAGGCTCATTTACACTCTTGCCATTTATGTAAAGTGTGTCATTCTTATAAGCAACAGTATCACCAGGCTTGCCAATAAGTCGCTTAATATAGTCTGTCTGACGATCACGATGGAAGACAACTACATCTCCGTTGTCTAAATGTCCTAATTGCTTTGATATTTTACTAACGATGACACGGTCACTGTCATTAAATGTAGGATACATGGATAAACCACTGACTTTATAAGTAGAAGCAATAAAATGTGTGATTAAAAATGCGACAACCACTGCAATAGCAATCGCACTTAGCCATTCAAATAGTTCTTTTTTCATAGCGTCACCTTCGTTTTTAAAATAAGTGATGAATGGTTTTCATCGGTTAACATATAAATTAGCATATTCAGCATTTGGAGGATAGTTTATTTTTTAGATCGTATGTCTTGAGATTGATAACTATCAGAGAATCGATAAATTTAAATATAAGGCATTATAAATTGAAGGTATATTAAAATAATAATGGAGCAACTGTCTAAAGTTAGAAAAATGAGATGAAATGTGCATGAAAAATTGATGAATCGTGATATGACATGAAATGAATCAAGTGATATTATCAAGGGGTCACCTTTCACTCGGGTGTCAATTTGGCATAGAGGGAGGTGTTGCGATATGCAAGAAATTCTTGCGCAGGTAGCGGCTACAATTGTAAGTGGCTGCGTTATTGCGTTGTTTACGCACTGGCTACGTAACCGCAATAACTAAACAAATAGGTGACATGAGCCAGCACGTCAAAAAACCCCTCACTATTCGGAGTAGTGAGGGGTTTAGTGTGCTTATGCAAGAAATTCTTGTTATTTATTATAGCACGACTATCGATATTGTGCAAAAGTAAATCAAACATCTCGGAATGACTTACTCTTAAATAAAGTAAAGTCTTTTCCTGTTACGGTTGACGATACGTTAACTTTGCGAATGCATCATGTTGATGAATCGATTCTTCGTTGCGACATTCAATATCAAAGCCTGTAAGCCATGATATATCAACAAGGTCAGCTGCGATAAGACGAATCAAATCTTCAACGAAACGTGGATTTTCATACGCACGTTCTGTTACACGTTTTTCATCAGGTCTTTTTAAGATAGGGTATAACATAGAACTTGCGTTTGCTTCCATTGCATCTAATAAGACGTCTTTGTAGTCTGATGGGAGTGTCGCATCTTTGTCGATATATGCTTTTACAGTGATAATGCCACGTTGGTTGTGGGCAGAATACTCACTGATTTCTTTTGAACATGGACAAAGTGTTGTTACAGCTGCTGTTAATGTTAATGTTTTACGTGTAATGTCATCATCATGAACTGCTAAACCGTATGTAACATCGGCATGTCCAACGGCTTTAATGCCTGTAACAGGACTGAGGCGATTGAAAAACCATTTACCTTGTACATCAACGCCTGCACTATGTTGGTTCATACGTGCTTTAAGTGTATGTAGCAGCTTTGTTAATGCATCAAATTCCAAGCGAATTCCGTTGTCATATTCTGATTCAACCGCTTCTAAAATACGACTCATATTAATGCCTTTTTCATCTTGATTCAAGCTTGTTGAAAAGCTGAAGTTACCAGCAGTTTGAAAATTATCAATCCACACGGGATAAACGAGGTTTTTAATACCTACTTGTTCAATTTCAAACAAAAAGTTTTTATGTGTACTTTGAAGGTCTGTCATTTCGTCTTTCGTTGTTGGTTTGGTGCCTTTAATAGGATCCACCGAACCAAAATGTTTCCAACGACCTTCGCGGGTTGATAAATCAAATTCAGTCATGTTATTCCTCCACTAAAATGTCACAGCGCTTTACAATACTGTGCAATTTATTCAAAACGATACGTCCAATAAGTCTCAGTTGTTAAAAATGATGCAGCCTCTTTTGGCGCACCAGGTGCATTGCCTTGAGGATTGGCCAACTGTTCAAGGAATGGTCCTGTTTGTGACGCATGTGCCTCAAACGCACGTAACTTATGTTGTTGATATGCTGAGATGTCGTTCACAATATCCGGTTCGCCGAGTGCATCAACCGCATCGTTACTAAATGCGACGAGCCATAGCTTTGGACGTTCTGCTTCAGGCATTCGACCAACAGTACGTACAACCGCTTCCGCTGTAGCTTCGTGGTCTGGATGCACGGCATATCCAGGATAAAACGAAATAATCGTTGTTGGTTGCGTTTCTTCAATAAGTGATTGTACCATCGCATCCATCTCATCATGTGGTTCAAACTCTACTGTTTTATCACGCAAGCCCATTTTACGTAGGTCTGTAATACCAATCTCTTTCGCTGCTTGTTCCAACTCACGCTCACGTATTGTTGGCAGTGATTCACGTGTCGCAAAAGGGGGATTGCCTAGGTTTCTTCCCATTTGTCCGAGCGTTAAGCAAGCATATGTGACAGGGACACCTTCATCTGCAAAGCGTGCCAGTGTACCTGCTGAAGAGAAAGTCTCGTCGTCAGGGTGTGGAAAGATGACCAAAATATGTTTTTCAGATGTCATAAAATTTCAACTCCCTTATTATGTTTCAAATGGTCGATGGCTGATTTCAAGTGCTGCGGCTAACTGGCCATCATAGTTAAAACCGGCAAGTAATAATTCGTCATGATCGTTCACTTCATAATGTGTTAAGCCTTGAACATAGACCCAACCATTATTATCCAATTTGAGACCTACACGAAATGGATCCTTGTCGCCACCTTTAAGTTGCGCATGTTGGTAAGTCACTTGAATATTACGTAAAAACGTACCTGCATTAAAAACACGTTGGTCAAAATGGTTCGCATACGCGCCGTTTGTCGTTTCAACGTGTAAGTAGACAGGGGTATTCGCAAATTGATCGAGTAACGATTGAACAGCTTCTTGTGTAATCGGTTGCAAAACTTTCACTGCCTTCCTCATAATGTTTATCTACTTATTTTACTAAAAAGCCACACGATTGCCTACACCTCTGCTCACTTTATTGCGTAAAATCAACAAAATTTTTAGCGTGCGTCAAGAATTGCTATGTTTTGACAGCAGCTCTTGGTAGCTACTCGAGTAATGTTCCAGGCGTGTCGAGTCCTGTAATAAATGATAGCTGACGAGATCGATAATAAATTGATTAGACAGTTGACTGTTAATAAAGTACGCATCGTGCGCGTGTCGTTTGTCAGCAGTTGTAATAATCCGCGTACAATGGCGAGTTAATGCCTCTGTTTCAAAGTGTGACAGTGCGATGACTTTGGCACCACTGGCGCGTCCGTGCGCAATACTTGTAATAATTTCTTTCGTAGCACCACTATTCGTCAATGCAATAATCGTAGTTTGCTCATTACACATTTGCCCGATAATCGACATAAGGTGTGCATCGGTTATTGCAATCGTGTTAAATCCCATACGTGCCGTGCGAAAATAGAGTTCCTGTGCACTTAAGCCAGAGCTGCCAATACCGATAAAAATCACTTTGTCACTTTGCTGGATAGCCTGCACCAAATACATCAAATCATCTTCTACAATAAATTCTCCCGTGTGATTCAAAATCGCCATGTAATGTTGGTGTAGCACTTGGATAGACGGACTATTATCTATTTTTTCAGTTTGGAGTTCATGCAGGACCGCAAAACGAAATGATTGAAAACTATCATAGCCCAGTTTATAGACAAAACGCGTGATACTTGATGGCGATACGTCGACAGCCATGGCAATCGTGTGAATTGCACCAATATCTGTATTTTCTTGAAGGTTCAAGATGTAATCCGCAATTTTTTGGTCTGACTTTGTTAAAGTATGGCGATATTTTTGAATACGATTTTCAAGTTTCATCTGATTTCTCCTTTTTCATCAGTATATTTGAAAAGAAATTCCAATTCAATGCATTGTGTTGAGAAAAAATTGCAGAGTGGTATATTTAAGGTAATAACTAAGGGAAAAGGTTGGTGAAGCAGTATGAGTAAAGTTTTCGACAAAGCACAGCAGTTTGGGAAGTCGTTTATGTTGCCTATCGCAATCTTACCGGCAGCAGGTCTGTTACTGGGTATTGGTGGCGCGTTAAGTAATCCAAATACGATTAAAGCCTATCCAGTATTAGATATTCCGTTCTTACAACATATTTTTGTGTTGATGAGTGCGGCAGGGAATATTGTTTTTCAAAACCTACCAGTGCTATTTGCGATTGGTGTCGCAGTAGGATTGGCAAAAAGCGATAAAGGGACAGCTGGTCTGGCATCAATGCTTGGTTTCCTCATTATGAATGCGACGATGAATGCGTTATTAACTATTACGGATAGTCTCGCAGCGAGTGATCAATTAGCCAAAGCGGGACAAGGCATGGCACTGGGGATTCAAACCGTTGAAACAGGTGTCTTTGGCGGGATTATCGTCGGGATTTTAACGGCAGTCTTGCATAACAAATACAACAAAGTGAGTTTACCGCAGTTCTTGGGCTTTTTCGGCGGTTCACGTTTTGTGCCGATTATTACATCATTTGCCGCCATCTTTTTAGGTGTTGTGATGTTTTTCGTATGGCCAGCAGTACAGTCTGTGATTTTTGGTGCAGGTGGCTTAGTTAATAAAACGGGTGTAATTGGTACGTTGATTTATGGTTTTATTTTACGTATGCTTGGGCCTTTTGGTTTGCATCATATTTTCTACTTACCGTTCTGGCAAACAGCATTGGGCGGTTCATTAGAAATCAACGGCAAGCTCGTACAAGGCACACAAAATATTTTCTTTGCGCAGTTAGGTGATCCAAACGTTCAACACTATTACGAAGGTGTTTCTCGCTATATGTCAGGACGTTTTATCACAATGATGTTTGGTTTATTAGGTGCCGCTTTAGCGATCTATCATACCGCAAAGCCTGAGAAGAAAAAGGTTGTTGGTGGTTTGATGTTATCTGCCGCATTAACATCATTTTTAACAGGGATTACAGAACCACTTGAATTCAGTTTCTTATTTGTTGCGCCATTGTTATATGTAGTCCATGCGATTTTGGATGGTTTGACCTTTATGATGGCAGACATTTTCAATATTACTGTCGGACAAACGTTCAGTGGTGGCTTTATTGACTTTATCTTATTCGGTGTATTACAAGGTCAAGCGAAGACAAATTATTTATGGATTATTCCAATTGGTCTCGTATGGTTCGCGTTATACTATGTGATTTTCAGATTTTTAATTACAAAATTTAACTTTAAGACACCCGGACGTGAAGATGAAGCAGCAGTTGAAACGGTTGCGAAAAGTGAACGTGCACAGATGATTATTGAAGGTCTCGGTGGTGCGGACAATATCGAAGTGGTAGATTGTTGTGCAACAAGACTCCGCGTCACATTGAAAGACGGTGCATTGGTAGACGAAAATAAAATAAAAGCGACCGAATCGAGAGGGATTATTCAAAAAGGCAATGGGGTTCAAATTGTTTATGGCCCACACGTCACGGCTATTAAAAATGAAGTAGAAGAAGCGTTATAAAAGGAGCGAAATTAAATGAAATTACCACAAGGATTAATCGTATCATGTCAGGCATTGGAAGATGAACCGTTACATTCATCATTTATTATGAGTAAAATGGCACTTGCGGCGAAAGAAGGCGGTGCTGTTGGTATTAGAGCGAATACGAAAGAAGATATTATCGCAATTAAGCAAGAAGTGGATTTACCAGTAATCGGTATTGTAAAGCGTAATTACGACAATTCATCTGTCTTTATTACAGCGACGAAAAAAGAAGTGGATGAGTTGCTAGAAAGTGGTTGTGAAGTCATTGCGCTAGATGCGACATTGCGTGAACGACCAGCAGAATCATTAGAAGACTTAGTGCAATATATTAGAAAACAAGCACCTGAAGTTGAAATAATGGCAGATATTGCGACATTAGAAGAAGCGAAAAATGCCGATCGTTTAGGCTTTGATTATATCGGTACGACATTGCATGGTTATACAGAAGAGACACAAGGTAAAGTATTGTACGCGGATGACTTTGCATTTTTAACAGATGTGTTGGAAAATGTAACGCAAAAAGTAATCGCAGAAGGAAATGTCATCACACCTGAAATGTTAAAAGCTGTATTCGATAAAGGCGTGTACGCGTCTGTAGTAGGCGGTGCCATTACACGTCCGCGTGACATTACCAAACGTTTTGTAAGCATGATTCAGTAGAAGGATGGGGTAAGTATGAAAATAACAAACTTGGGTACATCGAAACAAGCATCCTTTTATGTAGCGACAACGTTATATAAACAGATGTTGCAGAAAAAAGAGAGTAAGCTAGGTTTGGCAACAGGTGGCACGATGATAGAGATGTATGAAGCATTAGTGACATTGTTGAACAACAATCGGTTAGATGTCTCACAAGTTGAAACGTTCAATTTAGACGAGTATATTGGCTTGGAAGCGGATCATCCAGCAAGCTATCATCAATATATGAATCATATTTTATTTAATCAGTATGAAGGGTTTGATCCAGCGAAACGTCATTTGCCGAATGGTGTTGCTGAAAATCCAGAGCGTGAAGCGGCACGTTATGAGGCATTATTAGATGAACGTGGGCCAGTCGATATTCAAATATTAGGTATTGGACAAAATGGGCATATCGGATTTAACGAACCGGGTACGCCATTTGATAGTGTGACACATCGTGTGGATTTAACAGAGAGTACGATTGAAGCGAATAGCCGCTATTTTGACGATAAAGCAGATGTGCCGAAACAAGCAATTTCCATGGGCTTACGCTCGATTATGAAAGCGAAGCGCATCATCTTATTAGCATTTGGCGCACATAAAAAAGAAGCGATAACACAACTGGCAGCCGGTCATATTACAACCGATGTACCAGCCACTATTTTACATCTACATCCAAACGTTGAAGTGTATGTAGATGACGCAGCAATGCCGGAGTTATCATAGAATGAATATTAATACCCCTAACATTCACAGTGCAAGATGAGTGAGTGCTAGGGGTGTTTTTTGTCTAGTGAGACATGATGATTTGAGGTTTAATCATAGTGTCCGTCGATAAATGCTTTAATGTGTGTGGTGATACCTTTGTAATATGGATATTTGGTATTTTTAAACTTAGATCGCATATGATTGTCTGTGCTGTTCAACATCACAAAAGCGTGATTTATATAACTTAAAAATGCGTCATCGTTGCCACTATCACCAAAACCAATCACTGACGATTTTGAAATATTGTACGTGTTCATTAAAAATTGTGTCGCAAAAAGCTTTCCAGCGTTTTTAGGAAGAAAATCAATATCATATGCATGATCAGGGTCACCCGCTAAAGGATTACATCGATTATATTTAACAGTATAATTTCTTTCTTCGGCATATTGAATGAGCCTATTTAGCATTATGACATCTTTCTGTGAATCGCCTAAAGAATAAAAGTAAAAGTTGTAATGCGTATCGTCCATACGAAATGTTTTTTGCGGTATAAATTCAACGTCATGTTCATGAGAAAAAGCATGTACGATGTCTAAAATGTCGTCTAATACAAAGCGCTCAGCCAATACTTCTTTTTTATAGGCGTCAGATTCTATATAGCTATTATCATGCCATGTATACATTTTAGAAGCCAAGTCCGAAAAAATATGCGTTGGCTGATACAACATATTAGCTTTTGTCATCTTCGCCATCACACTTTCTAAAGAACTGCCTGTTAATATCGCTGTTATCGCTTGCTGGTGGGTTGATACTTCTTCCAGCAACGCCTCCATTTCTCGCAAGTAAGGTAAATCTTGTTCAGTAGTCGCATGTTTATAATAAGTCTCATCAAAATCAAATAAAATTAGACGTTTTGTCATGTTAATGCCTCCAATGTATTGTCGTACACTTATTTTTTCGTGATTATTTGAATTGGGTTAAGGACTTTCTCTTTTTTTTAATAATATTTAGAAGGTATTTTCTAAATAAATTTTAGAAAATTCAATTAATGAACTTCTTTTATGATATCATACTGAATAGAAGGGGGTAAAACGCTTAATTTAGAGTATTTTTAACTTGGGAGAAAGGTTTCATGAAATTGGGGTGATTGTCATATGTTTAAGAAAGATTTGATATTAGATATCAAAAATTCAAAGTTAGCTATATTAATACTGATTCTTTTAATATCTACGTTAATCGCAACATTTATGCAGTTTGTTAAGGGGAATTTGTTTCAAAGTGCACTTGACTATAACTATAGTAAAGTCACGTTTTACATTATCGTGTTTGGCGTGATGGTTATTTCGGAAGTGCTGTTTTACTATTTGGAATGGTTGTATGAAAATCGACTCATTAAAAATGCATTTTCTAAACAAAAAGCTTCGATTGGTAAACAGTTATTAAACACCAAAGATTTTAGAAATGTTGAAAGTATCAGAGAACGAAAGTTAAACGTTCTAACCAATGTGGTGGATAGTTTAGAACACACCTATTACCAAAGCTTTTTTACGGTCTTTTATTTATCATTTAGAGTGTTGTTTGTGTCTATCGCATTGTTATACATTAATGTCTATATTGGACTAGTCGTGATTGCATTTATGTTTATCCCTTTGTTCATTACTAAAATTTTTAAAGAGAAATTATCCGTTTTAGAGGATTTTCTATATAACAAAAAAGGGAAGAACTTAGACTTTTATAAAAACTTAATGGACAACTTAAAATATATGAAAGTTTTTAATTTAAGTGCGGT
>NZ_PPRF01000054.1 GCF_002902145.1 Staphylococcus rostri
TACAAAAATAGCTCAATTGGCATTGACAAATATTTTATCAATCATTAAAATCTATATGAATTATTATTTATAAAATATACTTATGATCGGAGGGTTTTTGTACATGTTCAACTTTTTGAAGCCACCAAAACCTGCACAACCGGTAGCTGATCAACATGTCGATGAGACGTATAAAAAATTACGTTTTCAAGTGTTTATGGGGATTTTTATTGGTTATGCAGGTTATTATTTATTGCGTAAAAACTTTTCAATTGCGATGCCTTACTTAGCAGATGAAGGTTTTTCGACAACAGGTTTAGGTTTTGCGTTATCAGCGATTTCTATTGCATATGGTATTAGTAAGTTTGTAATGGGAACCGTGAGTGACAGAAGTAATGCACGTGTCTTTTTAGTTTTAGGTTTAATTTTAACAGCGATTGTTAACTTATTGATGGGATTTGTTCCAGCATTTACATCTGGAATTACAATCATGTTCATCATGCTGTTCTTGAATGGTTGGTTCCAAGGTATGGGCTGGCCGCCTTCAGGTCGTGTGCTTGTTCACTGGTTTAGTGTGAGTGAGCGTGGAAGTAAGACTGCCATTTGGAACGTTGCACATAACGTTGGAGGCGGTTTAATGGCACCATTTGCGATATTCGGCGTTTACTTAATGTCAGTATTAGGTTTCGACCATATGAAAGGGTATGAAGGGGTCTTCATCTTCCCTGCAGTTGTAGCGATTATCGTTGCAATTATTTCATACTTCTTAGTACGTGATACACCGCAATCAGTCGGTTTACCACCAATTGAAGTGTATCGTGATGACTATCCAACGAAAGATAAAACAACATTTGAAACAGAATTAACAACGAAAGAAATCTTATTCAAATATGTCTTGAATAATAAATGGGTTTGGGCGATTGCTATCGCGAACATCTTCGTTTACTTTGTACGCTACGGTGTACTTGACTGGGCACCACTTTATTTAAGCGATGTGAAACACTTTGATGTTGAAGGTTCAAGTTGGGCATACTTCCTATATGAATGGGCAGGTATCCCAGGAACATTACTTTGCGGTTGGTTATCTGACAAAGTATTTAAAGGACGCCGTGGACCAGCAGGCTTTATCTTTATGATTGGTGTAACGATTGCGGTTGCCGTTTATTGGTTAAACCCTGCAGGACATCCACTTGTAGATAATCTTGCATTAGTTACAATCGGTTTCTTAATTTATGGACCAGTTATGTTAATTGGTTTACAAGCTTTAGACTATGTACCGAAAAAAGCTGCCGGAACAGCTGCTGGATTAACTGGTTTATTCGGTTACCTAGGTGGCGCTGTAATGGCGAACATCATCATGGGTATCGTTGTAGATAAGATGGGCTGGGATGCAGGTTTCATCCTATTACTAGTCGTAAGTATCTTAGCAACAGTGAGCTTTATCTTTACATGGAATAAACGTGGACAAGAAGTTGTGCATTAAGAAGTAGTAATAAAATAACAAAGAAGTAACGTATCATGTGCGACAACATCGATACGTTACTTTTTTAGATTATAAGCCTAAATCACGAATCATTTCGATCATTTGCGTGTAGATTTCATAGTAGACATAGTTCAATGCTATCAAGTGGGGCACGACAACTTTATCGTAATCTTCGGTAAAGACAAGTGCGCGTGGCGTTGATAAATCGATAAAGTGAACGAGATGGTCTGGAATTTCAACTGATGTCGGTTTGTTTGTTATAACGACGACATCTCGACCATCCGCAATCAATTGTGATAAGTCGTGTGCCATTGCTTCCGTATAATGCTCTCCAAATAACAAGACACGGTCTGTGGAATCTAATTCAGCAAAGTCGGTAAGTGTGTCTAAAGCACGACTTGATTCCAACTTTTCTTCACTATGTAGAACGTAAGATTCGAAAGGCTTCACATCACCGTATCCTCTCACGTAAATATGTCCTTCGCCACCAATAGCTTGAATCAAACTTTGGGCTGCCATCTGTATATCAAGTGACTGTGCGTCTAAGCGATTAAAGACACCTGTCAATTGCGTCGTCAACATTTTGGACATGAAATGTCATCTCCTTAAAAAGTTAATTTATGATTAAATACATGCGTTAATTTTATAGAAATTGGACAAGATTGGCAATGACAAATAATGGTCGCGCTTACATTTTGGAAATGAGATTTTTTTCACAAAAACGCCTATTTTTAAGGTGAATTCTTATGCAATCGCCTATATATTTTGCTATACTGTATGTATAAAAATTAGTGCAAAAGCACTCAAGGAGGAACTTACATGCCTTTAGTTTCAATGAAAGAAATGTTAATCGACGCCAAAGAAAATGGCTATGCAGTAGGTCAATACAACTTAAACAACTTAGAATTCACGCAAGCTATTTTACAAGCATCACAAGAAGAAAATGCACCAGTAATTTTAGGTGTTTCTGAAGGTGCTGGCCGATACATGGGTGGTTTCTACACAGTTGTTAAAATGGTAGAAGGTTTAATGCACGACTACAATATCACAGTACCAGTGGCAATCCACTTAGACCACGGTTCAAGCTTCGAAAAATGTAAAGAAGCAATCGATGCTGGTTTCACATCAGTTATGATCGACGCTTCACACGAACCATACGAAGAGAACGTTAAGATTACGAAAAAAGTTGTTGAATACGCACATGAGCGCGGTGTATCAGTAGAAGCAGAATTAGGTACAGTTGGCGGTCAAGAAGATGACGTTGTTGCTGACGGCGTAATCTACGCAGATCCAATCGAATGTCAAAACTTAGTAAAAGAAACTGGTATTGACACATTAGCACCTGCATTAGGTTCAGTACACGGACCTTACAAAGGTGAACCAAACTTAGGATTCAAAGAAATGGAAGAAATCGGTTTATCAACTGGTTTACCATTAGTATTACACGGTGGTACTGGTATCCCAACACACGATATCAAAAAATCAATCTCTTTAGGTACTGCTAAAATCAACGTAAACACTGAAAACCAAATTGCTTCAGCTAAACGCGTTCGCGAAGTATTAGCTGCAGACACTGAAGTTTACGATCCACGTAAATACTTAGGACCTGCTCGTGAAGCAATCAAAGAAACAGTTGTTGGTAAAATCCGTGAATTCGGTACTTCAAACAAAGCAGACAACTTAAAATAATATAACGATTTAAAGTTTAAAACATAGTGAGGCTGGGAAACATTATCTTTGGATATTGTTTTCCAGCCTTTATTGATTCAGCAGACATACATAGTGCGTCATCATATAGAGGGACAAAATATGCGTAATGCAACTAATAGTTCATGCAATAATTGATGTATGGAATATATGACATCGTACAGAAACATATTTTCGAGAATTCAATATTTTTGTTGGTAAATAATACATTTTGCAATTTGAAAATTTTTACATTATAATGCCCATAAATGTGGTATTCTAGGGTTATATAAGAGATGGAAAAGGAGTTCTGAAGCATGGCACAAGAAGTGATTAAAATAAGAGGTGGCCAAAAATTAAAGGGTAAGGTTGAAATCAGTGGTGCCAAAAATAGCTCTGTTGCTATTATACCAGCTGCATTGATGGCTGAATCTCCTGTAACATTAGACGGCTTACCTGAAATTTCTGATGTTGAGACATTGGTGAGTTTACTTGAGGACTTGAATATTAAGGCGGCGTTAAAAGACCGTACGCTAAGTATTGATACGACAGATATTAAAAATGCACCGTTGCCGAATAATAAGGTTGAATCGTTACGTGCGTCATATTACATGATGGGGGCGATGCTAGGACGCTTTAACAAATGTGTTATCGGCTTGCCGGGCGGTTGTCCACTAGGGCCACGTCCAATTGACCAGCATATTAAAGGTTTCAAAGCATTAGGTGCTAAAATTGATGAATCGAATCCGACGTCTATGAAGTTGGAAGCGGAACGTCTAGTAGGGGCGAATATTTATTTAGATATCGTGAGTGTGGGGGCGACGATTAACATTATGCTAGCTGCAACACGTGCTGAAGGCCAAACAATTATTGAGAATGCGGCGAAAGAACCTGAAGTAGTAGATGTTGCGAACTTTTTAAATAGTATGGGTGCTAAAATCTCTGGCGCGGGTACAAGTTCAATTAAAATTACAGGTGTATCAAGCTTATCAGGTAGCAGACATTCGATTATTCCTGACCGCATTGAAGCAGGGACATATATGTGTATTGCAGCAGCGAGCGGTGAAGAAATGGTAATCGATAACATCATTCCAGAACATGTTGAGCCGTTGACTGTTAAGTTGAAAGAACTTGGTGTTAAAATTGAAACAGGCGATGATTATATGGTCGTGAAAGCGGCCGCACCATATAAAAGTGTAGATATTAAAACACTTGTGTATCCAGGTTTTGCGACGGACTTGCAACAGCCTATTACGCCGTTATTATTCCTTGCAGACGGTCCGAGTTTTGTAACGGAAACGATCTATCCTGAGCGTTTCAAACACGTTCCAGAATTACAAAATATGAAGGCGGCGATTACTGCGGATCAAGGAACAGCAACAATCAAACCTTCACAATTAGTCGGTGCCGACGTGTATGCAAGTGACTTGCGTGCAGGTGCTTGTTTAATTATCGCTGGATTGATTGCTGAAGGTGTTACGACGATTTATAACGTCCGCCATATTTATCGTGGCTATTCAAATATTGTGGGAACATTAAAAGAATTAGGTGCTGACATCTGGATAGAGCAGCAAGCATAATAGATTTTAGTGTAACCACGCCAGTTTATTAAGAGAGGCGATAATCATGGAAGTTTGTCCATATATTGAAGAAACATTTAAAATTTTAGGACGCAGTTGGAATGGACTGATCTTGCATTATTTGGCAAAATGTCCGGGAGAGCATGCCCATTTTTCAGATATTAAGCGTGACCTTAAGCCAATTACGAATCGTGCATTATCGTTAAAGCTCTCTGAATTAGCAGACGCACAGTTATTGATCAAAGAGGTCGTCTCAGAAACACCACCGTCTGTGTGCTATCATCTGACAGAAAAAGGAAGTGCCTTAGCGAAAGCACTTGTACCTCTAGAAGATTGGGCGCATACACATATGGAGCTTAAACAAGAAGCGAAGTAACGAGATAAGGTCAAGTTGAACTAAATAAACTGTCCCATTTTATAAATAGAGGCAATGGAATCTAAGTAAGGTTTCGTTGTCTCTTTTTTAGGCTGCAAGTATGTAAACAGATTTTGAGATATGAGCACGTGAAGTTTCATCATAAAGTAAAAAGGTTATAATAAATATATGATATAAAGAGGGGTGACCATTTATGATTAATAAAACAAAACAATATATTAATGGTGCATGGGTTGAAAGTGACAGTGGCGAGACGATAGACGTCATCAATCCAGCAACTGAAGAAGTATTTGGTAAGGTCGCAAAAGGGAACCAAGCGGATGTAGATAAAGCAGTTCAAGCTGCTAAAGATGTATACCTAACATTCCGTCATACACCTGTTGAAGAGCGTCGTGCGATGTTAGGACGTATCGTTGACGGCTATAAAGCACGTAAACAAGATTTGATTGACGTGATGACGTTAGAGTTAGGTTCACCAGTAACGAAGTCTGATAAAGTTCAATATGAGCGAGGGCTTATGCATTTCCAAGCAGCATATGATGCGTTGGAGACGTTTGAGTTTGAAGAACGTCGCGGTGACAACATCATCGTGAAAGAAGCGATTGGTGTCGCTGGTTTAGTCACACCTTGGAACTTCCCAACAAACCAAACATCATTGAAGATTGCGGCGGCATTCGCGGCAGGTGCGCCTGTTGTATTAAAGCCGTCAGAAATGACACCATTTGCGGCAGTGATTCTGGCAGAAATCTTTGAAGAAGCTGGCGTACCTAAAGGTGTGTTTAACCTTGTAAATGGTGATGGTGAAGGTGTAGGAACGCCGTTAAGTCAACACCCAGATGTACGTATGCTGTCGTTCACAGGTTCAGGTCCAACAGGTTCAAAAATTATGGAACAAGCGAGCAAAGACTTCAAAAAAGTATCGCTTGAATTAGGTGGTAAATCACCATTCATTATTTTAGATGATGCAGATTTAGATGAAGCAGTAGAGGTGGCAGTGAATGCTGTCGTAAACAACACGGGTCAAGCATGTTCGGCGGGTACGCGTACACTTGTACCGGAAAGCTTGAAAGATACATTTTTAGAAAAAGCAAGCAAAGCGATGGCGAAAGTAAAAGTAGGCGATCCACAATCTGCTGAAACAGAAGTGGGACCAATCGTAAGTGAAAAACAATATAATCAAGTACAGTCATATATTCAAAAAGGTATCGATGAAGGTGCAAAACTCGTACACGGCGGCTTAGGTAAACCGGACGGCTTAACAAAAGGTTATTTCGTGAAACCAACTATTTTTGCAGATGTCGATAATCAAATGACAATTGCACAAGAAGAAATTTTTGGACCAGTCATGTCAGTGATTACTTATAAAGATATTGATGAAGCAATTCAAATCGCAAATGATACAAAATACGGTTTAGCAGGTTATATCTTTGGTAAAGATGAAGCGGCTTTGAGACGTCTGGCGCATGAAATCGAAGCAGGCTTAGTTGTCATTAACGAAGCACCACGTACACCAGATTTACCATTTGGTGGTTATAAACAATCTGGTATCGGTCGTGAATGGGGCGACTACGGCATTGAAGAGTTTTTAGAAGTTAAAGCAATTGCGGGTTACTATCGCTAAGAAATAAAATTTTAATATCATTGAAATAATTGATAGGTAGGGCAATAATATTAAGTCATTTTGTATTGTTGTCCTACCTTTGTTATATATTAAAAATCGTATATATAAGTGTGTCAAAATCTCGTATAATAGACGTAAGAAAATAATTACAAAATGTCATATATGAGAGATTTATGTCAAAGATTTCCAAAATTTTGTTTGCCATATTTCCTAGGCTATTGTATGTTATTTTACATAGTTGAATTAAAATTAAAAAATGAAATGAGTGTGTTACATGTCTACAAGGGATACTAGGGAGAGAACTTCACCACAGTATGAATCATTCCATGAGTTATACAAGAACAATACGACGAAAGCCCTGACAGAAAAGGCCAAGGCATTGAAGTTAGTCAACTATAGCAAGTTGAACAAAAAAGAACTTGTTTTAGCGATTATGGAAGCTCAAATGGAAAAAGATGGCAACTATTATATGGAGGGTATCTTGGATGATATCCAACCAGATGGATACGGTTTTTTAAGAACCGTCAACTTCTCTAAGGGAGAAAAAGATATTTATATTTCTGCGAGTCAAATTCGACGTTTTGAAATTAAGCTTGGAGATAAGGTGACTGGGAAAGTACGTAAACCTAAAGAAAACGAAAAATATTATGGTTTGTTACAAGTAGACTTTGTGAACGATCATAATGCAGAGGAAGTAAAGAAACGACCACACTTTCAAGCTTTAACACCCCTTTATCCAGAAGAACGAATCAAGTTGGAAACAACCCCTCATAATTATTCAACGCGTGTTATGGATTTAGTGACGCCGATTGGTCTTGGGCAACGTGGCTTAATTGTTGCGCCGCCTAAAGCAGGTAAGACGTCATTGTTAAAAGAGATTGCGAATGCGATTGTTACGAATAAACCAAATGCTAAGTTATTTATTTTGCTTGTTGGTGAACGTCCAGAAGAGGTAACGGACTTGGAACGTTCTGTTGACGAAGCGGAAGTTGTACATTCGACGTTTGATGAGCATCCGAAACATCATGTTAAAGTTGCAGAGTTGCTATTAGAACGTGCGAAACGTCTAGTTGAAATTGGTGAAGACGTTATTATTTTGATGGACTCGATTACACGACTTGCACGTGCATATAACCTTGTTGTACCGCCAAGTGGTAGAACGTTATCGGGTGGTTTAGACCCTGCGTCATTGCATGGTCCTAAAAGATTCTTTGGTGCAGCACGTAATATTGAAGCGGGCGGCAGTTTGACAATTTTAGCGACAGCACTTGTGGATACTGGTTCACGTATGGATGATATGATCTATGAAGAGTTTAAGGGGACAGGTAATATGGAATTACACTTAGATCGTCGTTTATCAGAACGTAGAATATTCCCAGCAATTGATATTGTGCGTAGCTCTACGCGTAAAGAGGAGTTATTAATTCCGAAAAATGAACTTGAAAGCTTATGGCAATTGCGTAACATGTTCTCGAATGCACCTGACTTTACAGAACGTTTTATGCGTAAGTTGAAACGTACGAAGTCGAACGAAGAATTTTTTGAAGAATTACAAAAGAGTGCCATTGAAAGTACAAAAACAGGGCGCCCAATTATTTAACGAAATTCGTGTATAGGGTTGCTTTTTGACTACACACCCTTTATAATAACTAAGTATTGGGTAAAAACTCACAAATAACTCTGTTCCAGATGGTTCAGGGCAAAGGAGCTGAAAAGAATGAAACAAGGAATTCATCCAGAATATCGTAAAGTTATCTTTTTAGATACAACTACAAACTTTAAGTTTTTAAGTGGATCAACTAAAACGACAAGTGAAACAATGGAATGGGAAGACGGTAACGAATACCCAGTAATTCGTTTAGATATTTCTTCTGATTCACATCCATTCTACACAGGACGTCAAAAGTTTGCTGCGGCAGACGGTCGTGTGGAACGTTTCAACAAAAAATTTGGTCTCAAATCAAACAACTAATGAACGTTCAAGCATTCTCATATTACTTGAGGATGCTTTTTTTATATGGTTCTATATCTTTTGTGGGGGATTAACACGATTAGCCATTCAGCTTTTTTATCGGCAGTGATGATGTTTGTTTTTGCTTAGACATCTTACACGATATTTTGAAGTTAACAAAAGTTAAATTATAATACGTAAAAAGTTATGATATAATAAAGTGATTTGTTTTGAAAAAGGTGGATAGAAGTCATGTATGAAGCGTATCACTCAGGATGGATAGAATGTATTACTGGCAGTATGTTTAGTGGTAAATCAGAAGAACTGATTCGCCGTTTGCGCCGAGGCGTATATGCAAAACAGAAAGTGGTCGTCTTTAAACCAGTCATCGACGATCGTTATCATAAAGAAAAGATAGTATCGCACAATGGTAATGCAATAGAGGCAATTAATATTGCACGTGCCGAAGAGATAGCACAGTATGACTTAAAAGGTGTGGATATCGTCGGCATTGACGAAATTCAATTTTTTGACCGTGAAATTGTAGATATCGCAACGTCACTTGCAGAACAAGGTTATCGTGTGATTACAGCAGGGCTGGATATGGATTTCAAAGGCGAACCTTTTGATCCCGTTCCAGAAATGTTAGCGGTGAGCGAACATATTACGAAGTTGCAAGCCGTATGTGCAGTATGTGGTGCTTCATCAAGCCGCACGCAACGCTTGATTAACGGGAAACCGGCAAAGGTAGATGACCCGATTATTTTAGTGGGTGCGAATGAAAGCTATGAACCGAGATGTCGAGCACACCATATCGTCATGCCAAGTGACAAGCAAGAGGAGGAAAATCAATAATGTTTGATCAATTAGATATTGTAGAAGAAAGGTACGAACAGTTAAACGAATTGTTAAGCGACCCCGAAGTCGTTAGTGATTCCAATAAGTTACGTCAGTACTCTAAAGAACAATCAGATCTTCAAAAAACGGTAGATGTATATCGTCAATATAAGCAAGTGAAAGAAGACAGTGAAGAAATTGAATTAATGATGGCTGAAACTGACGATCAAGATGAAATTGACATGTTAAAACAAGATGCGAATGAGTTAAAAGGACGTATTCCGGAATTAGAAGAACAACTTAAAATTTTACTCATTCCAAAAGACCCTAACGATGAAAAAGACGTTATCGTTGAAATTCGTGCAGCAGCGGGTGGCGATGAAGCAGCGATTTTTGCGGGCGATTTATTCCGTATGTATTCAAAATTTGCGGAGTCTCATAGTTTAAAAACTGAGATTGTAGAAGCGACAGAAAGTGATCACGGTGGCTATAAAGAAATCAGTTTTTCAGTGTCTGGGCAAGATGCATACAGTAAATTGAAATTTGAAAATGGTGCGCACCGTGTGCAACGTGTACCAGAAACAGAATCTGGTGGTCGTATTCATACGTCAACAGCGACGGTTGCGGTATTACCAGAAGTAGAAGATGTTGAAATTGAGATCCGTAAAGAAGACTTACAAATTGATACGTATCGTTCAAGTGGTGCGGGTGGTCAGCACGTCAATACAACAGACTCTGCTGTACGTATTACCCACTTACCAACGGGTGTGATTGCGACATCATCTGAGAAATCTCAAATTCAAAACCGCGAAAAAGCGATGAAAGTCTTAAAAGCGCGTTTATACGATATGAAGTTACAAGAAGAACAACAAAAATATGCAGCTCAACGTAAATCAGCAGTTGGTACTGGAGACCGTTCTGAACGTATTCGTACGTATAACTACCCACAAAGTCGTGTGACGGACCACCGTATTGGTTTAACTTTACAAAAATTAGACCAAATCATGGAAGGTAAGTTGGATGAGGTCATCGATGCGTTAACGATGCATGAACAAACTGAGAAGTTGAAAGAGCTTAACAGTGGCGAGTTATAAGCAATGGTTAGCGCAAGCGAAAGCACGTGCAACGGAGTTAGGACTGGAAGCAGCAGCTGTTGAATGGCTGCTGCTTGATTTATTATGTTGGACACGTGTGACATTGTTGTGTGATGGCGACCAAGCGATGACGGATGCACATGCACAACGTTTGGAAGCAGGACTTACACGCTTTTTAGCAGGGGAACCTGTGCAATATATTACGCAACAAGCGACGTTTTACGGACGTGATTACTATGTTGATGCGCGTGTATTGATTCCGCGACCAGAGACGGAAGAAGTCGTCGCACATTTTTTAGAACTGTGTCCACAATCAGGTGTCGTTGCAGATATAGGTACAGGCTCGGGCATTATCGCATTAACAGTGAAACAAGAACGACCTGACTTAGACGTATGGGCGTCAGATATTTCACCGGATGCGTTGGCAGTTGCACGTCATAATGCAGAACAGCACACTGTGTCAGTGAATATGGTACAAGGTGACGTTTTAGCACCATTGATCGAACGTGGTGTACGCTTAGACGGTCTTATTAGCAACCCTCCGTATATCGGTAAGGAAGAGATTGCTGTGATGGGTGCAGATGTTGTTGCACACGAACCACATCTTGCTTTGTTTGCTGATGCGGCTGGTTATGCGATTTATGATCAGTTGCTTAAAGAACTCCCTAAAGTGATGAAACCTGGCGCGCCAGTTGTATTTGAAATTGGCTATCAACAAGGACAGACGTTACTTGAAATGGCAAAACATTACTATCCACATATACAACCACAAGTGCTGGAAGATATGAACGGTAACCCACGTATTTTTTATATGACGTGGGAAGCAGTACCACAAGATTAATAGGTTATGTTGCAGATGATTCGTCTGTGCATAACCTTTTGTTTTGCAGTAAAATAAAGAGTGAGGAGAGGTGTTACACTTGGTAAAAACAACTGTATGGGATGTACGTGACTATACGTCAAACCTAAAAGATTACCCGAATTTATCAGAGATTATAGAGACCTATCGACAAGGTGGGTTAATTGCCTTACCAACTGAAACGGTCTATGGGCTGGGTGCAGATGCGACGAATGAACAAGCAGTGCAAGGGATTTATCAAGCGAAAGGCCGTCCATCTGATAATCCGCTTATTGTGCATATTTACGACACAGATCAATTGGATGACTTTGTAACAAACGTTTCAGAAACAACGGAAAAGTTAATGGAAGCATTTTGGCCAGGACCGATTACGTTTATTCTACTGCTTAAAGAGGGGTATCTTTGTGAAAGTGTGACAGGTGGATTGAACTCAGTCGCTGTCAGAATGCCGAGTCACCCAGTTGCACGTGCATTATTAAAAGAAGTAGCGTTACCGATTGCTGCGCCAAGTGCAAACTTGAGTGGCAGACCGTCGCCAACAACATTTGAACATGTGTACCACGATTTGAATGGTCGAATTGACGGTATCATTCAATCGACACAAAGTGAAGCGGGATTGGAAAGCACGGTACTGGATTGCACGTCATTTCCATTTCGCATTGCCAGACCGGGAACGATTACGCGCAGTATGTTAAATGATATTTTACCGAATGGCATTGATGAAGCGCAGTTCGATAACAGTGACAAACCGATTGCGCCTGGTATGAAGTATAAACACTATGCACCGGAGACGCCATTGAAGATTTTTAACGTATTGAATCGTCCAATTGATGAAGCAGGACAGCAAGATTGGTCACAGACGGCATTTATTTTACCTGAGTCTTTTGTATCGCTCGTGCCAAAAGAGGCGCATATCATCGTGTTAAGTGAGTCGGAAAATGACATTCAAGCAGCAAGTCATAATTTATATGCGGCCTTACACCAGTTGGATGAATTAACGCATATTACACGTGCATATATTTATGGCTATCCAAACAATGATGAAGCTGAAGCGTTACACAATCGTATGGTCAAAGCAGCGAACTATCAATATGTGGAGGGGGAATGGTAATGAAGATTGTCTTTGTATGTACAGGCAATACATGTCGCAGTCCGATGGCAGAAGGAATTGCGAAAACATATTTACCACAACATGACATTGTATCACGTGGCATTATGGCACAAGCGGGTGCACCCGTTGCATCACACACGCAGCAGTTGTTAGAGACGCATCAACATCCGGTATCTGCGGGTGCGACACCTTTTACAAATGAAGACGCACAGGCGGATTTAATTTTGACGATGACATCTGGGCATGCGCAACATATTCGTATGCTGTATGGGGCAGAGACACCAGTATCCACGTTAAGTGATTATGTGGGCGAATCCTTGGAAGTGTCAGACCCTTATGGTGGATCGTATGAAGTTTATGAAGCGACGTTTAAACAGTTGACGCGTTTAGTGCAACAATTACAACGAAAACTTGGCACAGAATTAGTATGAGCCATAGAAAAAATGCGTTATAATAATAAACATACAGCATGTATAGGGTTCTATTAATTGTCTGTATGTTTTAAGTCATACATATCTTAAAGGAGGTCATGATGATGGAGGACTTCAAACAGTTATTACAAGAACTCAAGTCGAAATCTTTTTTCGTTGATGGTGAACTTTGCGTCATTGGTTGTTCTACTTCTGAAGTACAAGGGGATCGAATTGGAACAGCGGGTTCATTAGATGTTGCAAAGGCACTGTATGATGCACTGGCAGAGGTTCAAGCAGAAACGGGCGTATCATTTGCATTTCAAGGTTGTGAACACATCAATCGCGCACTTACGATTGAGCGTGAGGCGTTCAATCCGAATACGATGGAGATTGTCTCTGTTGTGCCTGATACACACGCCGGTGGGTCGCTGGCAACGTATGCGTATCGCCATATGAAAGATCCAGTCGTGGTTGAATTTATCCGTGCTGACAAAGGCATTGATATTGGTCAAACACTCATTGGTATGCATATGAAGCACGTAGCAGTTCCGGTGCGTTGTAGCATTAAACAAATCGGTGACGCCATTGTAACAGTTGCAACAAGCCGTCCGAAAAAGATTGGTGGCGAACGTGCCAAATATCAACTTGATTAGAAAAGAGGGATTGGTCTATGTCATTTATTGCAAAGCAAGATAAGGCTGTGTTTGATGCGATTCAAAAAGAATTTAATCGTCAAAACAATAATATTGAATTGATCGCATCTGAAAACTTTGTATCTGAAGCGGTTATGGAAGCACAAGGCTCAGTCATGACGAACAAGTATGCGGAAGGGTATCCAGGACGTCGTTACTATGGTGGGTGTATCTTTGTTGATGAGACGGAAACACTTGCGATTGAACGTGCGAAGAAGTTGTTTGGCGCTGAACACGTCAATGTTCAACCACATTCAGGATCTCAAGCGAATATGGCAGTATACCTTGTTGCATTAGAGCACGGGGATACTGTGTTAGGTATGAACTTGAGTCACGGGGGACATTTAACACACGGCTCACCTGTTAACTTTAGTGGTAAAACGTATAACTTTGTTGAGTATGGCGTATCAAAAGAAGATGAGCGCATTGACTATGATGAAGTACTTAAGTTAGCAAAACAACACAAACCAAAATTAATCGTTGCAGGGGCTTCAGCGTATTCTCGTGAAATTGACTTTAAGAAGTTTAAAGAGATTGCGGATGAAGTCGATGCAAAATTAATGGTCGACATGGCGCATATCGCAGGATTAGTTGCGGCAGGTTTACATCAAAACCCAGTTGAGTACGCAGACTTTGTAACGACAACAACGCATAAAACATTACGAGGCCCACGTGGCGGTATGATTTTATGTAAAGCCGAATACCAAAAAGACATCGATAAAACGATTTTCCCTGGTATCCAAGGCGGTCCGTTAGAGCATGTCATTGCTGCTAAAGCCGTTGCATTTGGCGAAGCATTACAACCTGAGTTCAAGACTTACCAAAAACAAGTGGTTAAAAATGCACAAAAACTTGCGCAAACACTTAAAGATAACGGTTTCCGTGTCGTTTCAGGTGGCACAGACAACCATTTAGTAGCAGTAGACGTTAAAGGCTCTGCTGGTATTACTGGTAAAGTTGCTGAACACGTGCTTGACGAAGTAGGTATCACATGCAATAAAAATACCATTCCATTTGATGAAGAAAAACCATTCGTTACAAGTGGTATTCGTCTTGGAACACCAGCAGCAACAACACGTGGTTTTGATGAAAAAGCATTTGAAGAAGTCGCAAACATTATGAGCGACGTGCTTAAAAATCATGAAGACCAAAAAGTGTTAGATAATGCGAAACAACGCGTTAAAAAATTAACCGAGCAATTCCCTTTATACAATAAATAACAAACTGGAGGCTTTTTACAATGGGAAATGTACATGTACTTGATCACCCTTTAATTCAACACAAATTAAGTTATATTCGAGACGTTAATACAGGAACAAAGGCGTTTCGTGAGCTTGTCGATGAAGTAGGTATGTTAATGGCCTATGAAGTGACACGTAACTTAGAGTTAGAAGATGTAGAAATTGAAACACCTGTGACGAAAGCGACGGTAAAGCGTTTATCAGGTAAGAAATTAGCGTTTATCCCAATCTTACGTGCAGGCTTAGGGATGACAACAGGTATTTTAAACCTTGTACCTGCAGCACGTATCGGGCATGTTGGGCTATATCGTGATCCAGAAACATTAGAAGCGGTGGAATACTTTGTGAAGTTACCACAAGATATTGAAGAGCGTGAAATCGTCGTTGTTGACCCTATGTTAGCAACAGGTGCATCAGCGATTGAAGCGATTACTTCATTGAAAAAACGTGGCGCTAAAAATATTCGTTTTATGTGTTTGATCGCAGCGCCTGAGGGTGTTGAAAAGTTACAGGCAGCACATGAAGATGTAGATATTTATATCGCTGCATTAGACGAAAGACTTGACGACCACGCATATATTATTCCAGGACTAGGTGACGCCGGAGACCGCTTATTCGGTACGAAATAGGATCTGCAAGGAGCATATCGCAAATGAAAAAAATTATGACCATTTTTGGGACAAGACCAGAGGCAATTAAGATGGCACCACTTGTCTTACAGCTGAAAAAAGATCCGCAGTTACAGCCGATTGTCGTTGTAACTGCACAGCACCGAGAAATGCTCGATACCGTTTTGGAAACATTCGGTATTGAACCGGATTATGATTTGAACATTATGAAGCAAGGACAAACATTATCTGAAGTGACGTCTCGCGTGCTAGTTGGCTTAGAACGTGTGATTCAAGACGAAGCACCTGACATGATTTTAGTGCATGGTGATACGACAACGACATTTGCTGGTAGTTTGGCTGCTTTCTACAATGAAGTGCCTATCGGTCATGTGGAAGCGGGTTTGCGTACGTATAACAAATATGCGCCGTTTCCAGAAGAACTCAATCGACAAATGACGAGTAATATGGCTGACTTGCATTTTGCACCAACAGTACAAGCAAGACAAAATCTGTTGAATGAGAATAAGCCTGACCATGCAGTTGTCGTAACAGGTAATACAGCCATTGATGCTATGCGCACGACAATAGATGCAGACTATGCGTCAGCAATCTTAATGAAACATCAAGATAAACGGATTATTCTGTTAACTGCCCACCGCCGAGAAAATATTGGTGCACCCATGGATCATATTTTTAAAGCGGCAAGACGTGTTGTCGATGAAGTGGAAGATGTTGTTGTTGTGTACCCAATGCACAAAAACCCAAAAGTACGTGACATCGCGTATCGTCATCTAGACAAGCATCCACGTATTGAGCTAATCGAGCCATTAGGGGTTGTTGATTTTCATAATTTTGCGCAACATGCCTATTTGATTATGACGGATTCTGGTGGTGTTCAAGAAGAAGCACCTTCACTCGGCAAACCAGTACTTGTGTTGCGAGACACAACGGAGAGGCCAGAAGGTGTGGACGCGGGCACCTTAAAGGTAGTAGGCACGGAAGAAGCGTCTGTTTATCATCATATGATGCAACTGCTCACAGATTCAGCACTGTATGAACAGATGCAACGTGCACAAAACCCGTACGGTGATGGCAATGCGTCACAGCGTATTTGTGCGCACATTAAGTATTACTTTAATTTAATAGAAGAAAAGCCCTCACCATTTAAAGTGGAAAAGTAATTAATGGTAATATGTGGCAATTTTGTGACAAAAATGTGTTTGAATGAAAGCCCTTTTCATTGCACAATTGACACACTTTTGCCCCTATATTATTATGAAAGTTGTATGTGTGGAACGGCTTTCTCATTTGTGTCTTGAGGCAGAAAAGGGGCTCAAAAATGAAACGTTTCTATAATAAATCACAGCCATTCTTAAATATTTATATGGTGATAATAGCGGTACTCGCAGTGTTTAACACGTTTTATCATCATACTGTTGTGACAGGATTACTCATCGGGACACTCGCTTCAATAGTGAATACAGCAATATTTGAGTATTATCTCTGGCGTTCGCAACGTCAAACAACAGGGCCGATATCGACCGGGAATGGTTGGCGATATTTAGTCGCATTAGTCACTTGTATTGTGTGGGTATTACACCAATCACAAATACATATCATCGGTGTACTCATTGGGCTAATGATTTCATACGTATTGATTGTTTTTCGTCCCTTAATTAAAAGGGGATAGGGGCTATTTTAAAACTGAAAAGAGGTGAAATCCAAAAATGAAACATGAAAGTCCTATTGTAACTTGGCACTTTCTAGGTGTAGATATTAACTTTAACTTATCTACAATCATGATGCTCTTGATTACTGCGGTCATTGTTTTTATCATTGCCATCGCATGTACGCGCAATCTTCAAAAACGACCAAAAGGTGCGCAAAACTTCATTGAATGGGTATTCGACTTTGTGCGGGGGGTTATTGAAAGTAACATGGCATGGAAGACGGGTGGTCAGTTCCACTTCTTAGCCGTAACATTGATTCTATTTATCTTTGTTGCCAACATGCTCGGGTTACCAATGTCACTAGTGATTGATCACAATCTGTGGTGGAAATCACCAACAGCTGACCCACATGTCACATTAACACTTGCAACAATGATGGTATTACTAACACATTACTACGGTGTGAAAATGCGTGGTGCAAAAGCCTACGCGAAAGGTTACGCAACACCATATGCGGCATTGTTACCTATCAACATCTTTGAAGAATTTGCATCAACATTAACACTTGGTTTACGTCTTTACGGTAACATTTATGCCGGTGAGATTTTATTAGGTCTCTTGGCAGGTGTAACCACTACAGCAATTGGTTGGATTATCGGTATCCCAGGTCTGATTATTTGGCAAGGGTTCTCAATCTTTATCGGTACAATCCAAGCGTATATCTTTATCATGTTATCAATGGTATACATGTCACACAAAGTGGCTGACAACCATTAAATAAATAATAATCTAACTTTTAACATTTAGGAGGAAATATATAATGAATTTAATCGCAGCAGCAATCGCAATCGGTTTATCAGCATTAGGTGCAGGTATTGGTAACGGTCTTATCGTATCTAGAACAGTAGAAGGTGTTGCACGTCAACCAGAAGCACGTACACAATTAATGTCTATCATGTTTATCGGTATCGGTTTAGTTGAGGCACTTCCAATCATCGGCGTAGTTATCACATTCATCGTATTATTCCAATAATCACGAGCAAATGTAACCCGAGTCATGACGATATCGAGATAATGCCTTGTGTCTAACAAGTGCTATTGTCTGCGGCGAAGTCTAACAAGCATAGACCTTCGCCATTCGTTTTATGTAATGAATGAAATGATTGAAAGGAGTGTACAGCATAGTGACTGCCAACTTATTTACCTTTGCAGCAGGAAGTGGCGTTAACATCGGCGACATTATCGCAACGTTAGCTACATTTACGATTTTGTTAGTGCTACTAAGAATATATGCATGGGGACCATTAAAGAAAGTGATGGACGACCGTGAGCGTTCTATCAATCAAGATATTGATGACGCAGAAAATGCAAAATTAAATGCGCAACGTCTTGAAGAAGAAAATCAAAAAATCTTGAAAGAAACACAAGATGAAGTTCATAAAATTATTGAAGACGCGAAGTTACAAGCACGTCGCCAACAAGAAGAAATCATCCACGAAGCTAACAAACGTGCGAATGGCATGATTGAAACGGCGCAAAGTGAAATCAATAGCGAAAAAGAACGTGCATTAGCTGAAATCAATAACCAAGTTTCTGAGCTTTCAGTATTAATTGCATCAAAAGTTTTACGCAAAGAAATTTCTGAACAAGATCAGAAAGCACTCGTAGAAAAGTACATTAAAGAGGTAGGGGATAAGTAATGGCTAATGTAGCTCAAAAGTATGCCCAAGCACTTTTCGATGTTGCTTTGAAAGCAGAAGTGTTAACGCAAGTCTATGATGAATTGACAGAGATTCATACTGCCGTTCAAAACCAACAAGGTCTTTTGGCAACAATGGATTACGAACCAAAAATCACAGCGAATGAACGCCGTGAAATGGTTGCACAAGTATTCCAAGGTGTACATCCATACTTGTTGAATACGTTAAAAGTCATTGCGACACAACGTAACTTCCGCTTGTTACCAGAGATTTATCGTGCATTTGAAGAAAGTTATTATGCTTTTCATGGACTGGCTGATGCCTACGTTGAATCAGCAGCATCACTTTCTGACGAAGAATTAGAACAAGTGAAACACGCGTTACTTGATCGTACGGGTCTTAAAGATTTAAATCTACACACGTCAGTGAACCCAGAATTAATCGGTGGTGTTCGTGTGAAAATTGGAACGAAAGTCTATGACGGCAGCGTTCAAAATGATTTAAATCAACTTGTTAAACAATTTAGCAGAGTTTATTAATTATGTATAAAAGAGGAGTGACATAGATGGCCATAAAAGCTGAAGAGATTAGTGCATTACTTCGCTCACAAATTGAAAACTATGAGTCTGAGATGTCAGTAACAGATGTAGGTACAGTTATTCAAATTGGTGACGGTATTGCATTAGTTCACGGATTAAACGACGTTATGGCTGGGGAATTATTAGAATTCCACAACGGCGTTCTTGGATTGGCTCAAAACTTAGAAGAGACAAACGTTGGGGTCGTAATTTTAGGACCTTTCGACGAGATTAAAGAAGGCGACGAAGTGAAACGAACAGGTCGTATCATGGAAGTACCTGTTGGTGAAGAACTTATTGGTCGTGTTGTGAACCCATTAGGTCAACCAATCGATGGACAAGGCCCATTGAACACAACAAAGACACGCCCTATCGAGAAAAAAGCAACAGGCGTTATGGCGCGTAAATCTGTAGATGAACCTTTACAAACAGGTATCAAAGCCATTGACGCACTTGTACCTATCGGTCGTGGTCAACGTGAGTTAATCATCGGTGACCGTCAAACTGGTAAAACAACAGTTGCAATCGATACAATCTTAAACCAAAAAGATCAAGATATGATCTGTGTTTATGTTGCAATCGGTCAAAAAGAATCAACTGTACGTGCATCAGTTGAAAAGTTACGTCAAGCAGGTGCATTAGATTACACAATCGTTGTATCAGCATCAGCTGCACAACCAGCGCCAATGTTATACATCGCACCATATGCAGGTGTATCAATCGCTGAAGAATTTATGTTTAACGGTAAACACGTATTAATCGTATATGATGATTTAACAAAACAAGCAGCAGCTTACCGTGAATTATCATTATTATTACGTCGTCCACCAGGTCGTGAAGCATACCCAGGTGATGTCTTCTACTTACACAGCCGTTTATTAGAGCGTGCTGCAAAACTTAATGATGAACTAGGTGGCGGTTCAATCACTGCTTTACCATTCGTTGAGACACAAGCAGGTGACATCTCTGCATACGTACCGACTAACGTAATCTCAATTACAGATGGACAAATCTTCTTGCAGTCTGACTTATTCTTCTCTGGTATCCGTCCTGCCATCAACGCAGGTTTATCAGTATCACGAGTAGGTGGTTCTGCACAGATTAAAGCCATGAAAAAAGTAGCAGGTACGTTGCGTCTTGACTTAGCGTCATACCGTGAGCTTGAGTCATTCGCACAGTTCGGTTCAGACTTAGACGAAGCGACATCACGTAAACTTGAACGTGGTAAACGTACAGTTGAAGTATTGAAACAAGATCAAAACAAACCACTACCAGTTGAACATCAAGTATTAATTATCTATGCTTTAACACGTGGTTATCTTGATGATATTCCAGTTGAAGACATTACACGCTTTGAAGATGAAATCATCGAATGGACAAAAGTGAATGCAAACGACATTTTCACTGAAATCCGTGAAACAGGCGGCTTACCAGCAGATGATAAATTTGAAGCTGCTATTAACGAATTCAAAAAAGGTTTCAAAAGAACAGAGCAATAATTGATATTTAATTGATGAAGGTGGTGAGATAGTGGCTTCTTTAAAAGAAATAGATTCTCGTATAAAATCAACCAAAAAGATGAAACAAATCACGAGTGCTATGAACATGGTATCTAACTCAAAATTGCGTAAAGCGGAGCGTAATGCTAAGACATTTAGACCTTATATGGAAAAAATGCAAGACGCAATTACAGCAATTGCAGGTACCAATACGTCATCAACACACCCAATGCTTGTCAAACGTCCTACAAAGCGCGTAGGTTATATGGTCATCACGAGTGATCGTGGTTTAGCAGGCGCATATAGTGCGAACGTCTTAAAAAAGATGATTCGTGATATCGAAGCACGCCATCAAAGCCCGGAAGAATACAGCATCATCGTTCTTGGACAAATTGGTGTATCATTCCTTAAAAACCGTGGTTATCAAGTGGCAAATGCGTTAACAGACATTCCAGATCAACCATCGTTTAAAGCGGTACAGGCAATTGCGAAACGTGCTGTTGATTTATACGTCGGCGAGCAAATTGATGAATTGCATGTATATTATAGCCATTATATTAGCGTTATTGAAAACAAACCAACAAGCAAACAGTTGTTACCATTATCTTCTGAAAGTTCAAGTGAGGGTCATGGCAACATGGCATCATACGAATTTGAACCGGATAAGGAATCAATATTAGAAGTGTTACTACCACAATATATTGAAAGCTTAATCTACGGCACGATTTTAGATGCCAAGGCAAGTGAACATGCATCACGTATGAATGCAATGAAGAATGCCTCTGATAATGCAACTGAAATGATTGATGATTTATCGTTAGAATTCAACCGTGCGCGTCAAGCAGCCATCACGCAACAAATTACTGAAATTGTTGGTGGTTCAGCAGCATTGGAATAATTTGATTACAAGGAGGAACAAACATGGGATTAGGCCGTGTAACTCAGGTCATGGGTCCAGTCATCGACGTGCGTTTTGAGCATGATGAAATGCCAAACATTAATAACGCACTTGTGATTGAAGTACCTAGAGATGGCGAATCTGAGAGTTTAACTTTAGAAGTGGCGCTACACTTAGGTGATGACGTTGTGCGTACAATTGCAATGGACTCTACTGACGGTGTACAACGTGGTGCAGAAGTCAAAGACACAGGAGCACCAATTAGCGTACCAGTAGGTGATGCGACATTAGGTCGTGTATTTAACGTATTAGGTGAACACATTGACTTAGATGGTGAAATTGATGCGTCAGTACGTCGTGATCCAATTCATCGTCAAGCACCAACATTTGACGAACTCTCTACAGAAGTAGAAATTTTAGAAACAGGTATTAAAGTTGTTGACTTATTAGCCCCTTACATTAAAGGTGGTAAAATCGGATTATTCGGTGGTGCCGGTGTAGGTAAAACAGTATTAATTCAAGAATTGATCAACAACATCGCGCAAGAACACGGTGGTATTTCGGTATTCGCCGGTGTAGGTGAGCGTACACGTGAAGGTAACGACCTTTACTATGAAATGAAAGACAGTGGCGTTATCGCGAAAACAGCGATGGTATTCGGTCAAATGAACGAGCCACCTGGTGCACGTATGCGTGTAGCATTATCAGGCTTAACAATGGCTGAATACTTCCGTGATGAGCAAGGTCAAGACGTGTTACTATTCATTGACAACATCTTCCGTTTTACACAAGCAGGTTCAGAGGTATCAGCGTTATTAGGCCGTATGCCTTCTGCCGTTGGTTACCAACCAACACTTGCAACTGAGATGGGTCAATTACAAGAACGTATCACATCTACAAACAAAGGTTCTGTAACGTCTATCCAAGCGGTATTCGTACCTGCCGATGACTATACTGACCCAGCGCCAGCAACAGCTTTCGCGCACTTAGATGCAACAACAAACTTAGAGCGTAAATTGAGTGAGATGGGTATCTATCCAGCGGTAGACCCATTGGCTTCTACATCACGTGCTTTAGAACCAACAATCGTAGGTCAAGAGCACTATGAAGTTGCGCGTCAAGTACAATCAACACTTCAAAAATACCGTGAATTACAAGATATCATCGCGATTCTTGGTATGGATGAATTGTCTGATGAAGATAAGAAAACAGTTGAACGTGCACGTCGCATTCAATTCTTCTTATCACAAAACTTCCACGTAGCAGAACAATTTACAGGTCAACCAGGTTCATATGTACCAGTTAAACAAACAGTTCAAGACTTCAAAGCAATCTTGGAAGGTAAATATGACCATATCCCTGAAGATGCTTTCCGTTTAGTAGGTGGCATTGATGATGTACTTGCCAAAGCAAAAGATATGGGTGTTGAAGTATAATTCAAATTAGGAGGCTTGGATAATGAATACATTAACCTTAGATATCGTCACTCCTAATGGTTCTGTTTATAAAGAAGACAATGCGGAAATCGTTGTCTTACAAACAACAGCAGGCGAAATGGGTGTGATGCATGGTCACATTCCGACGGTTGCGCCATTAAAAATCGGTCATATCAAAGTGACAAAAGACGGTAAATCCGACTATATAGCTGTAACTGAAGGATTTGCGGAAATTCGACGTGAAAAAATCAATATTTTAGTCCAATCAGCTGAATCAGCAGAGGACATTGATTTAGAGCGTGCGAAGTCGGCGAAACAGCGTGCAACATTTTATCTTGAAGGCGACAAAGAAGATACGGACAAGAAACGTGCTGAACGTGCTTTAAAACGTGCAGAGAACCGTATTGAAGTAGCCAAATTCAAATAATATTTCCAATAAAAGAAGGTTTAGCGTGTGATGCGCTAAACCTTCTTTTAACATTCTCTAAAATATTGAAAAGTATTGTGTAATATATAAGCACTAATAGTATGATTTAGCGATAAAATCATGTAAAATTAATGTAGATTTGTGTGTAGAGGAGCAACAACATGGAATATTTAGGTCAGTTTGCGATTGCACATATTATAATGCATGTGCTCTGCATTTGTGTTGCCTATTGGGCATTGAATGCACTTAGGTTAGAGCAATTTTTTAAAAAAGGGTATCCCGTTCAAGTACAAGTTGCACTCATATTTTTTGCAATTGTCATTGGGACCGGTGTCAGTAATTTTGTTATAGACTTACTGCAATTTTCAACACAAATTAAATATTTATTTTAGCAATGCATTTGCTGTATAAGATTAAGACAGTCAAATTTCAATTTTAATATCAACGAAAGTGTGTAGAGAGATAGTGGAGGATTTTTGAAGATGGATAAAATTATAGTACGAGGCGGCAAAACATTAAAAGGAACTGTAACGGTAGAAGGTGCAAAAAATGCCGTTTTACCAATTATTACAGCATCATTATTAGCAAGCGAAGGGAAAAGTGCATTGCGTAATGTTCCCCCATTAAGCGATGTAGAGACAATTAATAACGTATTAAGTGTGCTAAATGCAGATGTAGCATATGATCCCGCAGCACAAGTTGTAACAGTTGATGCAACGGAACAACTTAGTGAAGAAGCACCATATGAATATGTGAGTAAAATGCGCGCGAGTATCCTTGTAATGGGACCATTATTGGCACGTTTAGGTGTTGCAAAAGTTGCTTTACCAGGCGGCTGTGCAATTGGTTCACGTCCAATCGAGCAACATTTGAAAGGCTTTGAAGCATTAGGTGCGGAAATTCATCAAGAAGCAGGATTTATCCATGCGACAGCACCAAACGGACTTGTTGGTTGCGACATTCATTTGGATTTCCCAAGTGTAGGTGCAACACAAAATATTATTATGGCGGCAGCATTAGCAAAAGGGCGCACAGTTATGGAGAATGTTGCGCGTGAGCCTGAGATTGTAGACTTAGCGAACTATATCAATGAAATGGGTGGCGATGTCAAAGGGGCTGGAACTGATACAATCGTGATCAATGGTGTTGAGACGTTACATGGAGTATCACATGCGATTATTCCTGACCGCATTGTCGCAGGAACACTCATGATTGCAGCAGCGATTACTCGAGGCGATGTATTCGTAAAAGGTGCAATTAAAGAACACATGACAAGCCTTGTGTACAAACTTGAAGAAATGGGTGTAGAACTTGAATATCTTGAAGACGGTATTCGTGTGACAGCACCTGAACAATTAAAAGCAGTAGACGTGAAAACATTACCACACCCTGGATTCCCAACAGATATGCAGTCGCAAATGATGGCACTGTTGTTAACAGCTGAAGGGCATAAGATTGTCACAGAAACAGTATTTGAAAATCGCTTTATGCACGTGGCAGAATTCAAACGTATGAACGCCAATATTTCAGTTGAAGGTCGTAACGCTAAGATTCAAGGTAAGAGTCAATTACAAGGTGCGCAAGTAAAAGCGACAGACTTACGTGCGGCAGCTGCGTTGATTTTAGCTGGCCTTGTTGCTGAAGGCGAAACAACTGTAACAGAATTAAAACACCTTGATCGTGGTTATGTAGACTTCCACGGTAAGTTGAAAGCACTCGGTGCAGATATTGAGCGTGTTAATGCGTAAGTAGTCGTATATAAATAGACACGATGGCATCTTTAGGAGGTAAAGTTTAATGGAAACCATTTTTGATTATAATGAAATTAAAAAAATCATCCCACATCGTCAACCATTTTTGTTAATTGACAAGGTGGTCGAATACGAACCGGGAAAACGTTGTGTAGGTATTAAGCAAGTATCAGGAAATGAACCTTTCTTCCAAGGTCATTTTCCAGACTATGCGGTAATGCCAGGGGTACTTATCACAGAAGCACTCGCACAAACAGGTGCCGTTGCGATGTTAAATAGTGAAGAGCATAAAGGGAAATTGGCACTCTTCGCAGGTATCGATAAATGTCGATTCAAAAGACAAGTTGTGCCAGGAGACACATTGACATTAGAAGTGGAAATTACAAAAATTAAAGGACCAATCGGCAAGGGAACAGCGAAAGCGACTGTTGATGGTCAACTTGCATGTAGCTGTGAATTAACTTTTGCACTACAATCACCTGAATAAAGCAAGTTATAGAAAAACGCCAGAAGTGTACATACACTTACTGGCGTTCGTCTTTTAAGCGTGGTTTTGATTGCATCATGCGGTTGAAAGTCGTTGTTAATTCTTGGCCTTCTAAACCTTCTTCAACAAGTTGTTCTAACAAGCTCTCTGCATAGACTTGGCGCAACGTATAAATATGACATTCAAAAATAACAGAGATTTTATCTTTGAGTTGTGTAATATGTTTAATCGTCGCATCGAATAACGCTGGATCGTTGGAAGGGCGTGTAATGACAACGCGAATATTTAATAGCGCATTGTCTTCCATGTAAGCGACCATTTCTTCTTTATGAATATCAGAAATGACAATCTCGAGCAACCAACCTGTGCCACGATCTTCCTTATTAATGATGACACCATCTAACAATTCATACTCAGTCACACTGCTGTTCTCGGATACAATTTGAAAACGAACGGCTTTAAATGTTTTCATGTAACCACCATCCCCTAAGTTTTTAAATTCTACGTTTTTTTAATATACATCTTTCATTATAGCTTAAATAGACGTGACATTATCAGTCAAGTCGAAAAAACTTCAAATTGTTGCTTATTTATAGTGCCACAAAGTGATGAATCCCAAATTGCTTTTTAAAGTGCAGAAGGATTATGATACTTGCAGGAGGTGATAAGCATCAATCAAATTAAAGCAATTGGCACTGTCTCTAAAGCACCCAAGTATTATGAAAAGCCCGGCAGCCAGTTTATTTCATTTACTTTGGCAGTCGAACGTAGCTACAAAGGGAAAGATGATCGCACCATTTTTGACTACTTAAATTGTAAAGCATTTGGTCCTGTTGCAGTACAAATTGATGAAGCAGTCAATCAAGGTGACATCATTTCTATTGAAGGCTACGTAACTACACGTCGTTATCAATTTAATGACGAAAAGCGCTTTGCAACAGAAATTGTTGTCGAATCTGTTGAAAAGTGTGAAGTCCCACCCTGTATAGAACCCATCGATATGACCCTTGCCTAGTTCTATCTATCATACCTATACCCTAATCTTAGACATTCCACCACCTATTTATTGTTAAAAACCACTCTCTCAAATTAACTCCGGGAACTCTCTTAATTGCGATTTTAAACGAACGATTTCTGTATTATTCCAAAGGCGGGTTGCACAATGCGTAAGGCGTGGACCCGTCTTCATACATATCCCAAAAGTTAGATAAGCAAAGCATTCATTTGAAAAAGGGGGGCTAATTTGCTACATTTAAGTAAATTCATAACATATGACTACTAGGGGCGCCATTGGCTGAGATGAATTGATATTCGAACCCTTTGAACCTGATTTGGTTGATACCAACGTAGGGAAGTAGATATTTTCGGATCAAAGAATCACGATTTTTGATGCCCCAAGTAGTCTTTATGAATCATATGACTTGGAGGTAATCAAAATGCAAAAACCTAAAATTGCTTTAACGATAGCAGGAACAGATCCATCTGGTGGTGCAGGTGCCATGGCAGATTTGAAGTCATTTCACGCTTGTGGTGTGTACGGCATGAGTGCCATAACGAGCATTGTGGCACAAAATTCTCTTGGTGTGCAACATATCCATAATCTTGAGCCGTCTTGGTTAGAGGAACAGCTGGAAAGTGTTTTTAATGATGAACCACCACATGCTCTAAAAACAGGGATGATTCCAACGCCTGAAATGATGGCGATTATCGAGCAATATTTAAAGAAAATTGATATTCCTTATGTAATAGATCCCGTTATGGTCGCAAAGAGCGGCGATTCTTTAATGGCCGACGCAGTACGTAAACAATTAAAAGAAACGTTACTACCTTATGCAGATGTTGCAACACCGAATGTTCCAGAAGCAGAAGAAATTTCAGGTATCAAGTTAGAGAGTGTTGATCAAATACATCAGGCGGGACGCTTTTTTATTCATGAAGTCGGTGCAAAAGGTGTCGTAATTAAAGGTGGCCATCTTAAAGGTGACGCGACAGATTATCTTTTCACGCGTGATGGTCACTACACATTTAGCAATGAACGTTATCCAACTGAACATACACATGGGACGGGATGTACTTTTTCGGCAGTGATTACAGCAGAACTTGCGAAAGGACGTTCAGTGTATGATGCGGTTGCCAAAGCAAAAGCATTTATATCTCTTGCAATTCAACATACGCCAGAGATTGGGCGTGGCAGAGGTCCAGTGAATCACTTTGCCTATCAAGCAGCTAAGGGATGGGATTAAACATGGATTATTTAGCAACAGTACGTGAAGCACAACCACTTGTTATTTGTTATACGAATGATGTTGTGAAGAACTTTACAGCGAATGGTTTATTGAGTTTAGGTGCAAGCCCTGCAATGAGTGAGGCGCCTGAAGAAGCGGCTGATTTCTTTAAAGTCGCGCAAGGATTGTTGATTAACATAGGCACATTGACGCAACAGCGTGGTGAAGATATGTTGAAGATTGCCAAAGAAGCCAATAAGCAAGGTGTACCAATTGTCTTTGACCCTGTTGCAGTAGGTGCGTCTCAGTATCGCAAAGATTTTTGTCGGCGCTTTTTGGAAGAAATTCAAGTTACGGTCATTAAAGGGAATGCGTCAGAAATACTCGCATTAGTCGATGAGACTGCTACAATGAAAGGGACAGATAGTACCGTTGATAATGCCTCATTTGAAATTGCCGAACGCGCGCATCGTAAATACAATGCAGCGATTGTGATGACCGGTGAAACGGATATCATTGTCCAAGACGGCAAAGGTGTGGCATTAGCTAATGGAACCCGATTATTAGCGAAAGTGACAGGAACAGGTTGCTTATTAGGAGCGGTTGTTGCAAGTTTCCTATTAAAAGATACGCATCCAAGCATTGTGCAGTTAGCTTCAGCTGTTTCATACTATACGATTTCAGCAGAACGCGCGACATCAAGTGCGGGTGGCGATTTACCGGGTACTTTTGCGACAGTCTTTTTAGATGAGTTAAATCAAACGACGACGGCATGTTTTCAACAAGAGATAAAAAAGAGAGAAGTGAAGAATCATGACATTTGATCGGAAACAACTGCGTGTCTATTTTATTGCGGGGACACAAGATGTGAAGCAAGGGACATTAGAGAACATTCTTGAAGCGGCATTAAAAGCGGGTATTACAATGTTTCAATTTCGAGAAAAAGGGCCTTCTGCATTAACTGGAGAAGCGAAAAAAGAAAAAGCATTGGCATTGCAACGTTTATGCCAGTCATACAATGTTCCATTTATTGTTAATGATGATGTCGCGCTTGCTTTGGAAATCGATGCAGATGGGATACATGTAGGACAAGATGATGCAGAAATTGAAAGTTTTTATGCACAAGCTCAAGATAAAATCATCGGGTTAAGTGTTGGGAATTTTGAAGAATATGATCAATCTGACTTAACGCATGTAGACTATATCGGTGTAGGTCCAGTCTACAAGACACAATCTAAAAGCGATGCCAAACAAGCAGGCGGTATTGAAATGATTCGTCGTATGCGTCGCTATGATGAGGAAATTCCTATTGTCGCAATAGGCGGTATCACAGAAGAGAATGTCGCGTCTATTGTTAACAATGGCGCGGATTGTATCGCAACAATTTCATCGATTACACAAAGTGAAAATATTGAAAACTCTGTGTCACGTTATTTACAGTATTTCAAATAAATGCACTTTATTACCTTGAAATATTTCCACCTAAATAAGTTATATGATAAAATGACATTTATGTGAATAATACTATTGAGGTGGAAAAATGAAGAACAAAGCGCTATTAACGATGCTTTTAGGTATCACTGTGTTATTAGCTGGTTGTGACTATAGCAAGCCTGAAAACCGTAATGGCTTCTTTTACAATACGTTTGTACAACCAATGGATAGCTTAATTCATTGGATGGGTCATCAATTAGATAATAACTACGGTCTTGCGATTATTATTATCGTATTAGTTGTACGTATCGTATTGTTACCATTAATGTTATCAAACTACAAAAACATGCATATGATGCGTGAAAAAATGCAAATCGCAAAACCAGATATTACAGCAGCACAAGAGAAAGTAAGACGTGCGCGTACACAAGAAGATAAATTGGCTGCTAACCAAGAAATGATGGCAGTCTATAAAAAATACAATATGAACCCAATGTCTAGTATGATTGGTTGTTTACCATTGATTATCCAAATGCCAATCATCATGGGATTATATTTCGTCTTGAGATACCCAACAGGTGGCGGTATTACAAAATACTCTGATTTCTTATGGTTCCAATTAGATAAACCAGACATCTGGATTACATTGATTGCCGGTATTCTTTACTTCTTACAAGCATATGTATCACTTTCAAATATGCCACAAGAACAAAAACAAATGGGTTATATGATGATGATCATCTCTCCAATTATGATTATCTGGATTTCATATACATCAGCGGCGGCATTAGGTCTATACTGGTCTGTATCGGCTGCATTCCTTGTTGTTCAAACATACTTCGCGAACGTTGTTTATAGCAAAAAAGCGAAGGAAGAAGTTGCCCCATTAATTAAAAAAATGGAAGCAGAGAAGAAACAAGCTGGTAAAGTCGGCAAAAATACACAAGTTGTCTCTAAAAAGAAAAAGAAATAATGAATATTAAAAAACGCTCGTTTGAGTAGTTCATGGAATATGACTACTTAAAAGAGCGTTTTATTATAGGGTGTTGCTGTCCCATTCGTCGAAAAACTGTGTTAGGAATTGCTCGAGAAATTGATGACGTTGCATCGCTATTTCTTTAGCTTCTGGGGTGTTCATCATGTCTTTTAGCAATAACAGTTTTTCATAAAAATGTTTAATGGCGGAAGGTGCCAATGTATCTATATTGACTGTATGTTGGTCCAATGCGTCTTGTGTGGCTTCACCCGTCCACATTGGCTCTTTAAAGTGACCAGCAAATTGGAATGTGCGGGCAATCCCAATTGCGCCAAGTGCATCCAGACGATCGGCATCTTGGACAATTTGCGCTTCAATCGTTTCGAGTTTGCCGGCTTGTTCAGTTTTACGAAAACTCATATATTGGATGATGTAGCGAATGGCGTCTTGGTGTTCAAGAGAGACGCCTAAATCAGTCATAAATTGATTGAGTGTACGATAGGCATCTTCTGCATTCACTAACTTATCGTCTACTGTATCGTGTAACAAGGCGGCCATTTCAATGACATAGTGATTCGCTTTCGGATAGGCTTTCGCTAATGATTTTGCCAGCTTGTGAACACGTGTTACATGTGCAATATCGTGCCCAGTGGTGTCTTGACCGTGTACACATGTCATATAATCATAAGCCGCTTCAATATGTGTGTGCATCATTCTCTACCTCTTTATAACTATAATATCGGTGACAATAGTTGGCTGATAGATTCTTTAAATTTAATCCATAAGCCACGTTGTGCATAACGTTCTTGCGTCAATTGTGAACAAACTTCTAAATCTTTCTCAAAGGTTTCACGTACTTGTTTTGCGACATCTTCATTATAAATAAACGCATTGACTTCAAAGTTTAATGTAAAGCTACGATGGTCCATATTCGTTGTACCAACGCTCGTGATTTCATCATCTATCGTCATTGTTTTCGCATGTAAAAAGCCGTTGTCGTATAGATGAACATTTACTCCCGCTTCTAATAAGCTCGCGACGTTTTTGTATGTTGCCCAATAAACGAATGGGTGGTCAGGTTTGTTCGGAATCATAATATTAACGTCCACACCACCAAGTGCTGCAATTTTAACGGCATCCATAAACGCACCATCGGGTATGAAGTAAGGCGTTTGAATATAAATTGATTTCTGTGCCATGGAGATCATTTTAAGATAACCATATTTCACTTGTTCCCATGATTCGTCGGGACCGCTTGATGCGATTTGAACGCCTGTATTATGTTCGGTATTAACGTGATTCTCAGGGAAATACTTCGGATCGTACACGATATTATTTCGGTGTGATTGGGAATTCCAGTCCAAAATAAAACGCAACTGTAAGGCATTAACAGCTTCACCTTGAATACGCAAATGTGTATCACGCCAATAACCAAATTTTTTCGATAGACCTAAGTATTCCTTACCAACATTAAAGCCTCCGACATAACCGATTTTGCCATCAATCACGACGATTTTACGATGGTTACGGTTGTTCATACGCAAGTTGATAAGTGGTAATTTTGAAGGGAAGAACGCTTCAACTTGCCCACCTTTTTCACGAAATACTTTAAAATCACGCAGCTTTAATGTACGCGACCCCATATCATCGTATAACATTTTTACTTCTAGACCTTCATCTAACTTTTGTTCTAACAGTGATAAAATCTCGCCACCAAGCATATCATTACGGAAAATGTAATATTGTATATGGATATATTTCTGTGCTTGTCGAATATCTTCTTTTAGGCGATCGAACTTTTGATGCCCGTCTGTAAGCAGTTCGATTTCGTTATGATTTGTGTAGAATGCGGCGTTGTTATACAGCAACATTTGAATCATATGACTATAAGATTTTAAGTGAGGGTTGTCCGGATCAAAGGTACCTTCTTTTAGTTCTTTCAGTTGCTCATTGACCATCTTTTCTAAACCGATACGATCAGATTCGTCTAGTTTGAATAGCGATTTACGCTGTATTTGACGACCAAACAATAGGTATAAGATGAAACCTAAAATTGGTAACAGACCCAAAACGAGAATCCACGCCCAGATAGACTCGGCACTGCGTCTCTCCATGAAAATAATTGTGAATACAAAGGATAAGTTCAGAAGAAACAGACCAATGAATATATAATTACCAATAGCGTTACCGTCGAATAAAAATGAAAAAAGTATTTCCATGGAATTGTCTCCTTTTCTTTATATCTTTTTCATATTGTAGCACTTTTTTATATAAAAGATAATGAAATCATATTTATTGACGTATACCTATATAGGGTATATTATAAACGTATCAGATAAAGCAATGATGAATTGAGGG
>NZ_PPRF01000055.1 GCF_002902145.1 Staphylococcus rostri
GTATCAAAAAAGAAAATATACACGCGAACATAGAAATATTGATTATTACTAAAAATGTTTGTTTATACAAAAATAACTAGCCTATTATCGGCCAGCCACGTCATTTTATTGCACTTTTATTTTTTAACTTCCGCTCTAAAGTCAGTCATATAGCGGTTTTTACCAGAAAAATTTTCCACCATTTAGTTCTTAATAAATTTAATTACATTTTACAAACAATTTGACAAAGTGTTGTTTTAAACATAAATTATTCTTATTAATATAAAAAATTTAAGAAAGGAAGTATACCATTGTTTCCAAATATCTATTATTTATCTGAACCAATGGAAGTCCCCTCACGTTGTTTTGACGGCGCAATACTCATCGCCGCATTAGACGGCCATATTCAGGTAAAAATTGAAGGTAATATCTTACAAGAACAAGATATTTATCTGATCAATCACACTGAATTATTTGAGATACAATCCGGCCCTGCTTTACTGTTCTATATACCTGGCACCATTTTTAAACAATTAGGTATCAACATCTACGACCATACATATGTACTCCGACAACACGAACACATCAAACACGAATTAGCACAACTGCTTCAGTATTACCAAATGAACGAACAACAGTCACATGCCGCGCAGACACTTTTAAAACAACTTCTGACACATATCACCCTAGAAACTAAGCCAGCATCGCTTTCATCTAACGCCATCTTGAACCACATCATCCAATATGTCTCAAAGCATGTGTACAAACGTATCACACTCGAAGAACTCTCGCATATTTTTTACATGTCGTCTTCAACCATTCTATCTTTATTCAAAACCCATATGCATGTTACCTTCCATCAATATATTACATCTTTGAGAATTGCACGTTCGATGACAGACGTTACATCAGACAAAAAGATAGAAACCATCGCTAGAGACTGGGGTTATTCGAATGCGACCAACTACATTATGCATTTTAAAAAATATATGGGCGTGACACCGAAAAAATATAAAAGCTTCCCAATTAAAAGCAAGCAACTGCGCATTGCCAATATTTCTAATGATTACGAGGTACTCTCAACGCTCACCTTAGATACTGCAGAGAAAAAACAACAAGTAGACATTGTGATAGATGATCAAAAAATTCAAGAACCGTCTTTTCACTACTTCAACTTAATTGATATTGGTAGCTACGATAATATTGATGCGATTCTGAATGAACCCGTGTTTGACTACAAAAATTTTTCAAACTACAAACTTTCATCTTATATCTATATTAGTGAAGCTGAAGAGATTTTTGATGATATGTATATTCAAGACAATATGTCAGAATTTCGAAAGTTGTTACGTTCTAATATCTCAGTAGCATTAAAAATTAATAGTATCGAATATTATCAATATGTCGTGAAGATTATTGAAGCTTTACATTTTCTAGAAAGCGAGCATTTCGCGTCTTCTGTCGTTCAGAGCGCTAACTTATTGTTACTCGTTGATTTAGATACCATTACACTTGATGAGTTGCATCGTATTAAACGCAGCGCATACGGTGCAAATATTCGAATTTCGATCGATATCTCGCACCTCTATAATCAAAAAATGCCAATCGATCCAGAAATTCGCACACTAAATCCTGAATACTATACGATTGATTTCAACAAAATAACGTTACCTGTTTCACGTGAAGTCGAGGATTTAAGAGCTTTACAGAAAGATATACTTCACTATTTCGAACAAATTGGTGCTCGAAACAATATTATCTTTTTAGACTATGATATTGTGTACCAACCAGCGTTAACGAATAATATTGCACGCTTCTTACACGAGTCACTCAAGTCTAGACAGTACATTGCAGGGGCAAGTATTGGCTTTACAAGTAACGGTAAGAAACAGCATCCTGTTACGATTTTTAATGCGGTCGAAAATAAAACACTTTTCTATTTCTTAGGCACAATGTTAATGAATTTTTCAAGATTTCCATGTGAATATGGCGACGGCTATTTAATTACTAAGAACTTGCATAGCTATAATGTTTTACTCTACAACACAGACGCGACATTCACACAACGTATTGATGAATACACGAAGTCATTCTCTATACAGTTTTCTGAGCCGTTAAATAAGTCGGAAGTGTTGATATCTAAAGAGTTACTCAACAATTACTACGGCACGATTTATGGTATCGTCAATCCGGAAATCAATGATGCTCAGAACTTCCCTGACCATTTGAAATACAAGTTGAGTCAGCACAACAATCCATTACTTAAAATTGATAAACATAACTTTAATGATATGTCGTTTATTGCTAAAGTACCGCCAAAATCAATTGTATTAATTACCATCTATCATTAAATAAATATCGAGCACTAGCATCATTTGAAATATGGTGTTAGTGCTTCGTTATTTTCTTTGTATACTATTTTACTTTTTGAACATAACAGTTGCGCACAACTTTTATTGCCTAAGTGTCTGAATAGCATTCCTCAAAACACAGCTATGCACCGAAATACACAAAGTAGGGAACTTTCGACACAAAGCAATGTGTCGATGATAACATGTAGTTAACAAATCAAAGGATGGTGAAAACAATGAAAGAATTATTCGAATCAATCAACGGCATTGTCACTTCAGCAATCAATCACGACTGGACAGACTTAGGTACATCAATCGTAGGTACAGTTGAACATGGTGTTGGCTTACTTACAAAAATCCTAGGCCTAGGTTAAGCAATATAACTCATTACAAAGATGGAGGTGTTCACTATGTTTATCGTTGAATTAATCAAAAAAGTAGTAGAATTCTTCAAAGGTTTATTCAAATAATCATTTTTCAAAGACGGGTGGAATACTGCCCGTCTTTTTTGTGGTTAGACTACCGTCATAGCTCCCGTAGACTCCCGCACGTCTCAACAACGAAAAAAGCAACCCCATATATGATGAGATTGCCTTACTTTAATCGTGATTAGTCAGCTACAACGAACTCTACTGATGCTTCGAATTTTACGTCTTTACCTAACATTACGCCACCAGTTTCTAATGCTTGGTTGAATGTAATGTCATAGTCTTCACGGTTCACTTTACCTGTTACAATAAAGCCTGTTACTTGTGAACCATCTAATGGGTTCTTGCTTACGCCGTTGAACTCAACATCGAAAGTTTCTTCACGTGTTACACCTTTGATTGTTAAGTCACCAGTTACGCTATCTTCATTCACTTTTTTCGTTACGAATGTAATTGCGTTGAACTCTTCAGTTGCGAAGAAGTCGCCTGATCTTAAGTGATTGTCACGGTCTTCATTGCCTGTGTTGATTGAAGCTGGGTCAATTGTTACAGTTGCTTGAAGTGTGCTTAAGTCATTAATATCTCCTTCAACGTTTACCGCAAAGTTATCAAAGCTTCCTTTTGTACGTGATACCATTAAGTGTTTAATTTGAAAATCTAAATCGCTATGTGCTTGGTCAAAAGTAAATTGTGTCATGATAAATCCTCCAAATTTTTAAGTATATTTTTTATATTAGAGTCAGTTTATCAGATATAATTTCAAATAGCAATGATTTAATTTGAAAAATACAATTATTTTTTTATTTCGTTAAAAAACGTCACATACAATAAGTTTTTTAACTTATCATATATGACGTTAAAGTACTATTTGCGTTCTAGTAGCTGCCCCACTGTTTCAGCCACACGTTTAGGTGATTGTGGGTTTTGACCTGTCACCAATCGATCATCTACTTGCACATAAGGGATAAACGGCACTTTCGCTTTACGATATTGTGCCCCACGTGCTTTTAATTCTTGTTCCAACATAAATTGATAATACTTGCTTTTTGCAATTCCATATCAGGAGCTTTTTCCTTGTCATTCCAATATTCACGTAATGTTTCTGTTAAAAATGGATATTCAATTAATTCATAATGTTCTAATGGTAAAGTAATATTTTTGTTATCTAATATTTTCCATTCTATAACCCCCTTATTTTTAAA
>NZ_PPRF01000056.1 GCF_002902145.1 Staphylococcus rostri
AATTATAGTATTACGTTTCTTATTATATCATCAAAACATCAATAAATAAAATATTTTCGTTTATTTTTTACAAATATTACATCAAACCTTTTGATATTTTTGTTTCTTCTCATAAATATCTTTAGCCAAAATTAACAATTTCTCAATTAGCTCAGAATATGGTATTCCACTCACTTCAAATAGCTTAGGAAACATACTGATACTCGTAAATCCTGGCAATGTATTAATCTCATTTATTATTATTTGATTATCTTCTGTTAAAAACACATCTACTCTTGCTAAACCTTTACAGTCTAAAGCCTCATAAGCTCTTGATGCCACTTCTCTTACTAACGTTTTCTGTTCTTCTGACATTTCTGCCGGAATACTAATAGTCGCTCCATCTTCATCAATGTACTTATTTTCATATGAATAAAAATCTTCATTTACAATTACTTCTCCAGGCTCACTCGTAATAATTGTTTCATTTCCTATTACCGCAACTTCCAATTCTCTACCTACAACACCATTCTCTACAAGCACTTTAGAATCATACTTAAATCCATATTCAAGCGCTGAAATAAAATCACCTTCATGCTCAACTTTTGAAACGCCAACTGATGATCCTTGGTTTGCTGGTTTAATAAATATCGGGTAATCGAATTTAAAGTTTGTAGAAGCAAGTTGTTCTTTATACTTATGTTTATGAAGTGTTATCCCTTTTGCAACATCTAATCCTGCTGTAGTAAGCATGCGTTTTGTAACATCCTTATCCATACACATTGCTGAGCTTAATAGCCCGCATCCAACATAAGGTATATTACAAATTTCTAATAAACCTTGAACTGTGCCATCTTCACCATTTTTCCCATGTAGAATTGGCAATACTACATCAATGTCCTTAACAGTCGAATCTTCAGAATGAAATTGACCATTAGGTATTAAATAAACTTCTTTAGTACCTTCTTCATTTATCACTTCTTTATTCATCAGTGCTTGTTCATTACCAATCAACCAATTTCCATTTTTGTTGATATAAATTAATACAACCTCATGTTTATCTTTATCAATTGCGTTGTATACACTAGCTGCTGAACGAATTGAGATTTCATGTTCTGTTGACTTTCCACCATATAATAATGCTATCTTCAAACAAACCACTCCCTACATTTTCAATTAAATGATGTGCGCTATAACTTTTCCAACTATCATTATTAATATAATGAAAAAAATCCAAAATTGTATACTTAAATATCCCTTTTTTTTCGTTTTCTCTACATAA
>NZ_PPRF01000057.1 GCF_002902145.1 Staphylococcus rostri
TCCCATGCCGAACACAGAAGTTAAGCTCTTTAGCGCCGATGGTAGTCGGACTTACGTTCCGCGAGAGTAGGACGGTGCCAGGTAATTCAACGAGGGAGGTCATGATGACTTCTCTTTTTTTGTGCTTTTATTTAGGTTCTACATCTTTTGTGGTGGGATGGCATGATGTCACTTGTGCAAGGTCGAATGGCATAGATTTATGCAGTTCGGCTTTTTTTCATATATTTAGACTATCTATTAAATATTGATACAGAAACATCGATCAGTCACAGTGTGTTTACTCTTGATATTTAAGTTTTATCAACGTCCTAAAAAGTAAAGTGTTATATGATTGCTGCTTAGAATACTCGTAGTAATAGCTGTCTAAAACATATTTACTAGAACGTGTGATCGTTTTGATTGTGAGACGCCTAAGGGAACAAGACGAACGGAAAATCCATAGTACAGTAGCTGACTGATGTGTGGTTATCCCCTTTGGCTTGTCACACATCTACTCACCCTTGCCGGGACACTACGTAGTGCTCCCAAAATTAGTTGGAGTGAGGCACCTTGGCAAGCGAGCAATCAAGAGATGAGGGTATTCAAAAAGCGCACAATGCTATATTGCACGCTTTTAGAAATATTCTAGTTTTCCGCTATATGTTTTTTCATATCATCATAGTTGCCATAGTATTTTGTTAATGTTTGATTTTCCAGTAAATACGTGGTGTGAAACAGCTTGTTGAGAAAATATCTGTCATGAGAGACGGTAATAATGGTTCCTTTAAAATCAGATAAGGCGTCTTCAATGGTTTCTTTAGCGTCTATGTCTAAGTGATTGGTTGGCTCATCTAATATCAGCATATGGTAATCACTATTAACGATTTGTGCCCATCGTAAACGTACCTTTTCGCCACCGCTTAAATCCTCTATATTTTTGAAGACGTCATCGCCGTAAAACATAAATTGCGCAAGAATGTGACGTGCTTTTTCTTCTGTAACATGGACTCCTTTCCTAAAGACATTAAGCACACTGTCATTTGATTCGTTATTAAAGACATGTTGTGACAGATAACCAATTTTCAAATGATTAGCTATTTGAACGCTTCCTTCATCAGGAATGACTTCACCTAAAATCATTTTAAGTAACGTTGATTTCCCTGTACCATTTTCACCTACAATGGCGACATGTTCATTTTTTCTGATTAACAGATTAATATTTTTAAATAATGGGGTGTTATATGTTTTTGAAACACCTTTTAGTTGAATCAGTTTATCTGCGCCAAGTGTATTATTCGTTAGAGTAAGTGCCATTTGTTTGGCGTTAAGTGTTGGTTTATCTAATTTTTTAATGCGATTGAGTGCTTTCTCCATATTTTTCGCTCGTCTAAACATAGAAGCGTTAGGCGGTTTGGCTTGGCTGGCCCATGTTCTAAGTTGTGTAATCGCCTTTTGCATTTGTTTGATCTTCTTTTGCTGTGTTTTGTATGCTTCGAAATCTGCTAAAATACGTTTTTCTCGTTCGTCAACAAAGTATGAGTAGTTGCCATGATAGTGATGTAGTTGTTGTTGGTCTATTTCAACGATTTGATTTGTCACTTCGTCTAAAAAGTATCTATCATGCGACACGATTACAACGGCACCTGTGTATTGTTTGATATACTGTGCAAGCCACTCAATGGACTGAATATCCAAGTGGTTAGTTGGTTCATCTAGCAATAGAAGTTCCGTTGGCTGGAGTAATAGCTTTGCGAGACATACTTTGGTACGCTCACCACCCGACAGTGTGCCCCATGTCATTTCTAGTAATGATATGATTTTTAATCCATGTGCGACACGACGTATTTTGGCATCTATTTCATAACCACCATGTGCTTCATAGTACGATTGTAGTGTGCCGTATTGTGTCATATAACTGTCTAGGTTCTCTGTATCTACTGCCATTTGTTGTGTCAGTGTATCAAGTTGCTGTGAGATATCATGTAGTTTTTGAAATGCAGACTCTAAGTATGTGTATATTGATATGTCATCATTCATATTAGGAACTTGAGCCAAATAGCCAATGTCGATGTCCTTTTTCCAACTGATTGTACCTGAAGAAGGGGATTCGATGCCTGCAAGTAGCTTGAGTAATGTGGTTTTACCCTCGCCGTTTCTTCCTACAACGCCTATGATATCACCGGCATTGAGGGTTAACTTAACTTGATCGAATAATATGTGGTCTAAATAATGTTTTGATAAAGAAGAGGTATTTAAAATATTCATGTTTTGCTTCCTCCATTATAGCTGTAGGGAAGCACGAAAGGTGTCGGCTCCTTACAACGTGATTGTTTTGTTCAAAAAAGACAGACTCCACCAATTTTGAAAAAACAGTCGCAAATTTGTTGCGAATGATCTGTAAAAATCTGCAACAGTAAGCTGTAAGAAACATAATGACACCTCCTTGAAATTGAACTATCTCTATTGTATCTAAAAAGTGTGATATTTTCAAAATTGCTTATGATTTTACGACGTTGTTCCCTTTTGACTTGTGCTATCATGTACAATAGATAAGAAATGGAGGCGGAGAAGATGCGGCGTGTGTTATGGCGTCAGCTACGTGATTGGTCGGCGAAACAGCCGATTTCTATGCATGTCCCGGGGCATAAAAATGGGACGATTGGGGATATGACATTTGTACAACCACAATTTGATGTGACGGAGATTACAGGTTTTGATGATTTGCATCAACCTGAAGCTGTGTTGAAAGAAAGTATGGATTGTGTAGCACATCATCCGGATTATGATGCGTTTTACCTTGTGAATGGTACGACGAGCGGTATACTGGCAGTAATTCATGCCTTTCAATCTTTGCCGGGGGATGTTGTATTAGCACGTAATGTACATAAATCGGTATTTCATGCACTGGATTTAGGGGCACAACCAGCTGAGATATTACCGACGATGACAGATGCGCAAACTTTCCAGTATGTCAGTCCAGATGTAGCAAGTCTTTCTCAACTGTCACCAAAGTTAGGTGTGGTAACATATCCGAATTATTATGGGCAGACGTTTAATATTGAATATACAGTTGAACAATTTCATGCACAAGGGTGTCCAATTCTGGTAGATGAAGCACATGGCGCGCATTTTGATTTGGCAGGTTTTCCGGCATCTGCGCTAAATGTTGGGGCGGATTATGTGGTGCAGTCGTTTCATAAGACATTGCCAAGTCTAACGATGAGTTCGGTGTTATTTATACATAAAGACGCACCGCAACGTGATGACGTGATTCGGTTACTACAAACGTTTCAGTCGTCCAGTCCATCGTATTTGTTAATGGCGAGTTTAGAGGCGGCGTCGGATTTTTATCACACATACGATAGTACGCTGTTTTTTGAGCGACGGACGCTGTTATTGGATACGTTACAGACATATGGTTTGCATGTGAAAGAGATGGATGATCCTTTGAAAGTATTGGTGTATCATCCGAATATGACGGGGTACGCGTTACAAGAAGTGATGGAACGTGCAGGGATTTATGTGGAATTAGCAGATACACATCATGTGTTGTGGGTACTTCCGTTATGGCATGCCGGGGATAGCTATCCGTTCGACCAGTTGCTGACACGCCTGAAAGGGTTGGATTTGACGACACAACATGATGATAAACCAGCTGAACCACAAGCGTTGTATACGGGAGCTGGACGCTATGAACCTACACAAGTTGAGAACAGTTATTGGATACCATTTGACGTGGCTCACGGTAAGGTGTTGGCACAGCATTTGGTTTTATATCCGCCTGGTATTCCGACTATGCTGAAGGGCGAAAAGGTTACGCCATCTATGATAAAATTAATGTCAAAATGGGATGATAGTCATCTCAGAGTTGAAGGATTACATAAAGGTAAAATAAAAGTGAAGGATGACTAAAATGGGACTATTTATTACGTTTGAAGGGCCTGAGGGTTCTGGTAAAACGACGGTATTACGCGCTGTAGCAGCAGAGCTTGAAAAGGATTATGACGTGGTTACGACGCGTGAACCGGGTGGTGTCGAAACAGCTGAAGCCATTCGTAATATTTTGTTGGAAGGTGACGCGATGGATGGGCGTACAGAAGCGTTATTGTTTGCGGCGGCACGACGAGAGCATCTTGTACAGAAAGTATTACCAGCGCTGGCGTCTGACCATATTGTGTTATGTGATCGCTTCATTGATAGTTCGCTTGCGTATCAAGGGTATGCACGTGAGATTGGTGTTGAAGGCGTGGCGCGTATCAATGATTTTGCGATTGAAGGTCATTATCCGGATATGACGATTTATTTGGATATACCGGCAGCGTTGGGACGAGAGCGTATCGAGGCAAATCAACGTGAACAGAATCGTTTAGATAAGGAAGACCATGCATTTCATGAACGTGTTATTGCGGGCTATAAACAATTAATTGAACGTTATCCTGATCGCTATCAGATAGTTGATGCAAGCAGAAGTATTGATAATGTCGTGGCAGATGTCGTTACGATTATTCGACAACAAATTGAGAAAAAATCATTGTAAATTTAGACAGATGTCGGTATAGACCACTACTAAGATATGATATAATACTGTGTAAGAGGTGTGACAAAAAATGAAAATGATTATAGCGATTGTTCAAGACCAAGATAGCCAAGAACTTTCGGATCAACTCGTTGAAAACAACTTTCGTGCGACAAAATTAGCGACGACTGGTGGCTTTTTGCGTGCAGGAAATACAACATTTTTATGCGGTGTTGATGATGAACGAGTGGATGAAATACTAGATGTTATCAATAAAACATGTGGTAACAGAGAACAACTCGTTTCTCCAATTACACCGATGGGCGGAAGTGCAGATTCCTATATTCCATATCCTGTAGAGGTGGAAGTAGGCGGCGCAACAGTTTTTGTAATGCCGGTAGATGCCTTTCATCAATTTTAAACACGATACTGAAGGTTGTGGCAGTGTATGCACGTCTTAGGATAGCAGCCTGTCTCAACCTTTTTTGATTTGAAGGAGGATTGTGCGCAGTGACGGAAATAGAACGTTTGACGGCAGCATATCGCAATGGCAAATTATCGCATGCCTATTTATTTGAAGGTAATGACGCGGAAGCAATGACGTCAACAGCGTTAGCATTTGCACAACTCATTTTATGTCAGGACAATGAACAGTGCCGTATGAAGGTGGAAATGCACAATCATCCGGATTTTCATTACGTTCGAACAGATGAAACGAATATTAAAAAAGATCAAATCGAGCAGCTGGTACATCATATGAACCGCTTGCCGATTGAGAGTGATTATAAAGTATATGTGATTCAAGATTTTGAAAAGCTGACAGTGCAAGGGGAAAACAGTATTTTGAAGTTTTTAGAAGAACCGCCGACCAATACGGTTGCTATTCTTTTGTCAACGAAGCCGGAACAAATTCTTGATACGATTCATTCGCGCTGTCAACATGTGTATTTTAAACCGATGCAGCGTGCTGATTTTGTAACGTATTTAGTGGAACATGCAGAGTTTACAAGACCTATCGCGGCGTTGATGAGCACGTATACGACGCAAGTGGAAGTGGCAACACAGCTGGCAGAGGCTTATGAACTCGCGCCGTTGCGACAAGTAATTTTACAGTGGTGCGACAAGCTTGTGAAGCAGCAGGATATGGCGCTAATTGGCGTGATAGAATTGTTGAAGCATGCCAAAAATAAGCAGTTACAACAACTTGTGCTTGCAACGGTTAATGCATATTTTCAAGATTTAATGTATATCAAGGTCGGAATGACCGAAAAAATTATTTTCACAGAATTGCAAGGGGACTACCAAACCATTGCAACGAAACTCGATTATCGTCAGTTGACGCATATCATTGAAACCATCACGGAAGCGCATAAAAAGCTGATGCAAAATGTGAGTCCAGCGTTGGTATTTGAGCAGATTGTTATCAAAATGAAAGGGTGACGCGTGTGTATCTTGTCGTCGGAATATACTTTGAAAAGGCAAACACATTAGAATATTATGCGCCAGAAGAACATGCTTTGACAGAGGGACAGTATGTTGTTGTGGAATCGAATCGTGGTATAGAGATGGGGGTTGTAAAGTACGCCCCGAAAATGGTCAATGAAGCGGATGTCGTTTTGCCATTGAAACCGGTACTGCGTGTTGCGACGGAAGCGGATATGGCTGCCTATCAAGATAATATGGTAGTTGCCGCGGATGCTTTTGAATTATGCAAAGGGTTTGTTCAAACGCTTGGGCTGGATATGAGGCTTGTGAACTGTGAATATACATTGGATCGTGCAAAAGTTATCTTCAACTTTACTGCGGATGAGCGTATTGATTTCCGTAAATTGGTGCGTATGTTAGCACAGAAATTAAAAACACGTATTGAACTGCGCCAAATTGGTGTGCGTGATGAAGCGAAGTTATTGGGCGGTATTGGTCCGTGTGGTCGCTCGCTTTGTTGTGCGACATTTTTAGGCGATTTTGAACCGGTGTCTATTAAAATGGCGAAGGATCAGAATTTATCATTAAATCCGACGAAAATTTCGGGTGCGTGCGGGCGTTTGATGTGCTGCTTGAAGTATGAAAATGATTTTTATGAGTCGGCACGTGCGAGTATGCCCGATATTGGAGAATCTGTTGAGACGCCTGAAGGTATGGGCGAAGTGGTCGCATTGAATATTATAGATGTCACGATGCAAGTACGTCTGGAATGTGATGATCAGTTGATGGAATATCATATTGAAGAATTAGAGCTATTAAAGTGAGGAGGCAAGCATATTGGATCGAAATGAACTTTTCAATCGTTTGATGCAGCTAGAAAATAATGTGAGTCGCATCCATGAAGATATGCAAGAACTCAAATCTCTGACTGTGGCACTTGTTGAAGAGAATGTCGCATTGCAGATAGAGAACGATAACTTAAAAACATTGATGAATCAAGAGCCTGAGTCGACGCCGGTTGAGCCGGTATCGCAAGTTCAGGAAGAGAAGAAAGCACCTCAAAAGAAACAGCGACAAAGTCGAGAATATTTTGCAACGCTTTATCGTGAAGGACTCCATATTTGTCACGATGTATTTGGCAAACACCGTAACGGACAGGATTGCATTTTCTGCATGGATATTCTCAATGACAAGCTGTGATAGGTGACGTGTTATGTTACAAGCAGATGAAAGGTTCGATTATTTGTTGAAGGAAGACTTGCGCATTATTCAAAATGATGCGGTCTTTTCTTTTTCAACGGATGCACTATTACTGGGGCATTTTACGAATGTTCGCAAGCGTGATCGCATATTGGATATGTGTACCGGAAATGGTGTGATACCGTTGCTGTTGTCGGATAAAGGTCAGAATGCAATCACGGGTGTGGAGATTCAACCCCGACTTGTGGATATGGCACGGCGGAGTGTGGCTGCGAATGCGTTGGAAGAGCGTATTACCATTGAAGAAATGGATATCAATGCGATACCACAACGTTTCAAGCCGGCGCAGTTTGATTTGGTAACGTGTAACCCACCGTATTTTAAAGCGAATCAAGTGCATCAACATCAGTTAGAGGCGCATAAAATTGCACGCCATGAAATTTATTGCACGTTGGATGATTGTTTGCGTGTAGCGAATCATGCATTGAAGCAAGGTGGTCGTATGGTGATGGTTCATAGAGCAGAACGTTTGTTAGATGTGATGACGTCGATGCGTCGCTATCAACTTGAGCCGAAGCAACTGCATATGATTTATAGTAAGCCTGGTAAAGAGGCGCAAACGATTGTGGTGGAAGCGCGCAAAGGTGGGAATCAAGGTTTGCATATTGCACCGCCATTTTATATTTACGATGCGGACAATCAGTATACGCCAGAGATGAGGTATGTGTATTATGGGTAAACATTATACGTATATTGTAGAGTGTATCGACAAGTCGCTATATACCGGGTACACGACTGATTTGGAGGCACGTATTCATAAGCATAACGCAGGAAAAGGTGCCAAATATACAAAAACAAGACGGCCGGTACGTCTAAAACATTATGAAATTTATGATACGAAGTCTGAAGCACTAAAACGTGAGTATGCCATTAAGCGGCTGACACGCCAACAAAAAATAGCGTTAATTGAGGAGCGATAACATGGCGCATTTGTATTTAGTAGGAACGCCTATTGGCAACTTAGAAGATATGACATTTCGTGCGATTCGCACCTTGCAAGAAGTCGACATGATTGCATGTGAAGATACGCGTGTGACGAAAAAGTTATGTCATCACTTTAATATTGAGACACCCTTGAAGTCTTACCACGAACATAACAAAGCGCAAATGACAGAAGCGTTAATTACGATAATGGAAGAAGGACGGGATATTGCGCTCGTATCAGACGCCGGTTTGCCACTCATCTCAGATCCGGGCTATGAGTTGGTTGTTCGTGCGAGAGAAGTGGGCATTCATGTTGTGCCGATTCCTGGTGCGAATGCAGGGTTGACTGCCCTGATGGCAAGTGGGCTACCGTCTTTTACGTATACGTTTTTAGGTTTTTTACCGCGCAAAGCACGTGAAAAGTTAGAATTGCTGCAAGTACGTATGTTTCAAGAAAGTACGCTTGTTCTGTATGAATCGCCATTTCGTGTGAAGGATACGTTACAGGCGATTGCAGAAGTCGATCCGAATCGACGCGTGACACTTGGCAGAGAATTGACGAAAAAGTTCGAGCAGATTGAGACAGCGTCGGTAAAGGATTTGGTAGACCGACTTGATGATACGATTCCATTAAAAGGTGAGTTTGTCGTGCTTATTGAAGGTGCGGCACCACAAGCAACGACGGCATGGTTCGAGGGGCTATCGATTGTTGAACATGTTGATCATTACGTGCAACAACAGATGAAGCCGAAACAGGCGATTAAACAGGTTGCGCAAGAGCGTGAGATGTCGTCTAAAGAGGTATATAACATTTATCACGGTATTGACGCATAGGCCTATGTGGTCGCATATTGAAAATACAAGTGAATTTCGATATATTAGATAAGATAAGAATTGAGGAGGAGCGCTGATGGTGAAAGAGACATTTTATATTACGACACCGATTTATTATCCGAGTGGCAACTTGCATATCGGTCATGCATATTCAACGGTGGCTGGTGATGTTATCGCGCGTTATAAACGCATGCAAGGGTATGACGTACGCTATTTAACGGGAACTGACGAGCACGGTCAAAAAATTCAAGAGAAGGCACAAAAAGCAGGGAAGTCTGAAATTGAATATTTAGACGGTATGATTAAGGAGATTAAAGCACTTTGGGAAAAATTAGATATTTCCAATGATGACTTTATCCGTACAACAGAACAACGTCACAAAGTCGTTGTTGAAAAGATTTTTGAAAAGTTACTTGCACAAGGCGATATTTACCTTGGCGAATATGAAGGTTGGTATTCTGTACCGGATGAAACGTACTATACAGAAACACAATTAGTTGAGCCTGTATATGAAAACGGCAAAATTGTCGGTGGTAAGAGTCCGGATTCAGGCCATGAAGTAGAGCTTGTTAAAGAAGCTAGCTACTTCTTCAAGCTGTCTAACTACACGGATCGTTTGCTTGCGTTCTATGATGAGCATCCTGAATTCATCCAACCGCCATCTCGTAAAAATGAGATGATCAACAACTTCATTAAGCCAGGCTTGGCAGACTTAGCTGTGTCACGTACGTCATTCGACTGGGGCGTAAAAGTACCATCAGACCCTAAACACGTTGTTTACGTATGGTTAGATGCATTGGTTAACTATATTTCTGCACTTGGCTATTTAACAGATGACGATGAATTATTCCGTCAATACTGGCCAGCAGATATTCATCTAATGGCGAAAGAAATTGTGCGTTTCCATTCGATTATCTGGCCGATTATCTTAATGGCGCTTGACGTACCACTACCGAAGAAAGTCTTTGCGCATGGTTGGATTTTAATGAAAGACGGTAAAATGAGTAAGTCTAAAGGGAACGTCGTAGATCCGAATGTCCTCATCGATCGTTATGGCTTAGATGCGACACGCTATTACTTAATGCGTGAATTACCATTTGGTTCAGATGGTGTCTTTACTCCGGAAGCATTTGTTGAGCGTACAAACTACGACTTGGCGAATGACCTAGGTAACCTTGTCAATCGTACAATCTCAATGATTAATAAATATTTTGACGGCGAGCTACCAGCGTATGCAGGCCCTAAACACGAATTGGATGCCGAGATGGAACAAATGGCGTTGGATACGGTTAAAGCATATCATGAAAATATGGATGACTTGCAGTTCTCTGTGGCGTTATCAACAGTATGGAAGCTGATTAGCCGTACGAACAAATACATTGATGAAACAACACCATGGATTTTAGCTAAAGATCCTGAACAACAAGATATGCTTGGCAATGTGATGGCACACTTAGTTGAAAACATTCGCTTTGCTGCTGTGTTATTACGTCCATTCTTAACGCATGCGCCAAAACAAATTTTCGAACAGCTTAACATTAATAATGAAGCGTTATTTGAGTTGGATAGCTTAACAACATATGGTCAATTGACAGCACCAATTACAGTGACTGCCAAACCAACACCAATCTTCCCACGTTTGGATGTAGATGCAGAAGTGGACTATATTAAGACGTCTATGCAGCCAACACAACCAGAACCGGAAGCTGTACCAAGTAAGGAACAAATCGACATTAAAGCATTCGATAAGGTAGAAATTAAAGCAGCAACGATTATCGATGCTGAAAATGTGAAGAAATCAGACAAGCTCTTAAAAATCCAAGTTGAGTTGGATAATGAACAACGCCAAATCGTTTCTGGTATTGCGAAGTTCTATCAACCAGAAGATATTATTGGTAAAAAAGTAGCAGTCGTTACAAACTTAAAACCAGCGAAGTTAATGGGCCAAAAATCTGAAGGTATGATTTTATCAGCCGAAAAAGATGGCGTGCTGACATTGATTAGCTTACCAAATGCTGTGCCAAATGGTGCGGTGATTAAATAGTGATGTATTAAGAGGTGAGGTCATGCTTTGAAGCACTCACCTCTTTTCTATAAGAACGATAATAGAGGAGGCAGACATATGTTAATTGATACACATGTACATTTGAATGCAGATCAATATGACGAAGACTTACAAGAAGTGATTGATCGTGCGCTTGAAGCGGGTGTCGACCGCATGTTTGTTGTGGGCTTTGACACGAAGACGATTGAGCGTGCGATGCAGTTGATTAAAGACTATGACTTTATCTATGCGATTATTGGATGGCATCCGGTCGATGCAATTGATTTTACAGAAGAACGTCTGGCGTGGATTGAAGAACTTTCACAACATCCTAAAGTGATTGGGATTGGTGAAATGGGCTTGGACTATCATTGGGATAAATCGCCAAAAGATGTCCAAAAAGAAGTGTTCCGCAAACAGATTGCGTTGGCAAAACGTGTGAAGTTGCCAATCGTTATTCATAACCGTGAAGCGACACAAGATTGTATTGATATTTTGATGGAAGAACATGCAGAAGAAGTCGGCGGTATTATGCACAGCTTTAGCGGCTCACCTGAAATTGCGGATGTTGTGATTAATAAACTTAACTTCCATATCTCACTCGGTGGTCCAGTGACATTTAAAAATGCGAAACAACCAAAAGAAGTTGCTAAGCACGTTCCATTAGAGCGTTTGTTAGTAGAGACAGATGCCCCGTATTTAACACCGCATCCATACCGCGGTAAACGTAATGAGCCGGCACGTGTGACACTCGTTGCTGAACAGATTGCAGAATTGCGTGGTATCACGTATGAAGAAGTCGCAAAACAAACAACAGCAAACGCGGAACGTTTGTTTAATTTATAAAGAAGGTGTCAGTGTGAAAATAAATGAGTTTATTGTCGTTGAAGGACGTGATGATACCGCACGCGTAAAAAGTGCGGTCACGTGTGAGACGATTGAAACGAACGGCAGTGCCATCAATGAAGACGTGTTAGACGTCATTCGCCAAGCACACGAAACAAGAGGCGTTATTGTGTTAACAGATCCTGATTTCCCGGGTGATAAAATTCGCACGACAATCCGCAATGCGATTCCAGGCGTGAAACATGCGTTTATCGACCGAGAAGCGGCGAAAAGTAAGCGCGGCAAAATCGGCGTGGAACATGCGTCATTGGAAGACATTCGAGAGGCGCTTATGCACGTCGCAACGCCGTTATCAGAAGGACAAGAGACAATTGATAAAGCGGTGTTGATTGACCTTGGACTGATCATTGGGCCAGATGCGAGACGCCGTCGTGATATACTTGGACGCCGTCTTCATATCGGTCACTCTAACGGGAAACAATTATTAAAGAAACTCAATGCGTTTGGCTATACGGAAGCAGATGTGAGGCGCGCATTGGATATAGAGGAGTAAACAAATATGTACGAAAAAGATATTGCGACGCCCTCGAGAACGAAAGCGTTGCTGAATCAATATGGATTTAGCTTTAAAAAAAGTTTAGGTCAGAACTTTTTAATTGATGTCAATATCATTCATAAAATTATTGATGCATCGGGAATTGATGAACAGACGGGTGTTATCGAAATTGGACCGGGTATGGGCTCGTTAACACAACAATTGGCAAAGCATGCGAAACGTGTGTTAGCATTTGAAATTGATCAGCGTTTAATCCCTGTCTTAGATGATACGCTATCACCATACGATAATGTCACAGTCATCAATCAAGATATTTTGAAGGCAGATGTGGCACAGGAGATTGCAACACATCTTCAAGGTTGCGAGAAAATTATGGTCGTTGCCAACTTACCTTATTACATTACAACGCCGATTTTATTGACGTTGTTAGAACAAAACTTACCAATTGATGGTTATGTTGTCATGATGCAAAAAGAAGTGGGCGAACGTTTGAATGCCCAAGTGGGAACGAAAGCATACGGCTCATTGTCGATTGTAACGCAATATTATACAGAAACATCAACGGTAATGACGGTGCCTAAAACAGTCTTTATGCCACCACCGAATGTGGATTCGATTGTTGTTAAATTGATGAAACGCCCGGAGCCACTCGTTACAGTAGACGACACAGCATTATTTTTCAAAATGACAAAAGGCGCATTCGCACAACGTCGTAAAACGATCCTTAATAACTATCAAAATCTGTTCATTGATGGCAAATTGCACAAAGATGATATTGTTGCATGGCTTGACCGTTCCGAGATGGATGCGAGAAGACGTGGAGAGACCGTGTCAATACAAGAATATGCACGATTGTATGACGAGTTGAAAAATTTCCCGAATTTAAAGATTTAAAATGATTGACTTTCTAAAAGCCCCTTGATAAAATTAAGAATTTGTCTTGACTGACGCGCTATTTTTGTGTTATAATACACTTATAGCGAGGTGGAGCGATATGCCAAAATCAATTGGAGACATCAAAAATCGACTTGATTGTCAGTTAGGGAATCGTATTATACTGAAAGCTAACGGGGGACGTAAGAAAACAATTGAGCGTTGTGGTGTGTTAACTGAGACATACCCATCAGTGTTCGTTGTTGAACTGGATCCAGATAAACACAACTTTGAACGCGTGTCTTATACATATGCAGATGTGCTAACGCAAAATGTGCATGTTTCATTTGTAGATGAGGACACATATCAAGATGCAAGCGCGAGATAAATAAACTGTGCGTAACAGAATGAATATTGAAGATGAGAGCCATTCAATCTTGGGGTTGGGTGGTTTTTTATTTTTTTAAGGAATATTTTAACCGTAGTTATTGCACATTTTGTTGAATGAATATGTTAGAAAAAAGCGTATATTTCCAATGTATAGGCGTATAAACTTTTTAGGGATATTAAAAGAAGTTTCATCTTGCCAGTTGTTTTCATTGTTGAATGGGGGTATTATACGAATATGAGAGTCATGTAATATTTTACAAAACTTTGATTGCGCTTTCTGCATCCTGAAAAATACTTTCGAGTTATTAAAGTAATTATGGTAAAATCACTGTAATACCAACTTGAAAGAGGAAAATTTGCGATGATTTATGAAACAGCGCCAGCTAAGATTAATTTGACATTAGATACTTTGTTCAAACGTGATGATGGCTATCATGAAGTGGAGATGATTATGACGACGGTTGATTTAAATGATCGCTTGTCTTTTCAGAAACGCCGTGATAATAAGATCGTGTTGAATGTAGATGAAACGTTCATACCATCAGATGAGCGTAATTTAGCATATCGTGCAGCACAGCTTATGAAGGAAACTTATGGGATTAAGCAAGGTGTGACGATTACTTTAGATAAGAATATTCCTGTTGCGGCAGGTTTGGCAGGAGGTTCTAGTGACGCAGCTGCGACGATGCGAGGTCTTAACCGTTTGTTTGAGCTGGGACTGTCACTGGACGAACTGAGCGAGTTGTCCGCGGAGATAGGGTCAGATATTCCGTTCTGTGTTTATAGTACGACTGCGTTATGCAAAGGACGTGGTGAGCAGATTGAGTTGTTGAAACGCCCGCCATCAGCATGGGTCGTCATTGCGAAACCGCATGCAGGGCTATCGACGCCTGAAGTTTACGGGGGTCTTGACCTCAATCAACCATATGATGTACATACACAGGCGTGTTTAACGGCTATTGAGCAGGAAGATTATATGCAGATGTGCCAAAGCTTATCGAATCGTCTTGAACCTGTTTCCATGCGACTGCAACCGGAGATAGAGAAAATTAAAAGAAATATGTTGAACAGTGGTGCTGATGGTGCGCTTATGAGCGGTAGCGGCCCAACTGTTTATGGTTTTGCACAGCGAGAACGCCAAGCACGTCACATTTACAACGCTGTGAGTGGTTGTTGCAATGATGTTTACCTTGTTAGAACACTTGGCTAACATACAGAGAAAGGATGAATGAACAAGGTGCGATACAAAAGAAGTGAACGAATCGTTTACATGACTCAATATTTAATTAGCAATCCAAATAAACTCGTACCGCTGACATACTTTGTGGAGAAGTTTCAACAAGCAAAGTCATCGATTAGCGAAGATGTCCAGATCATTAAGGATACAGTTGTCAAGGAAGGTCTTGGCTCCATTGAGACAGTGGCGGGTGCGAGTGGTGGCGTAAGGTATCGTCCGCGAATGCAACGTGAAGAGGCAGAAGCGGTTATCCAAGAAGTCACAACGTTATTGCAAGAGAAAGATAGATTATTACCGGGTGGCTATCTCTTTTTATCTGATTTGATGGGGAACCCTACATTGTTGAAAAAGGTAGGTAAGCTCATCGCAACACTCTATATGGAAGAGGAGTTGGATGCGATTGTAACGATTGCGACGAAAGGTATTTCGTTGGCACATGCAGTCGCTAGTGTCCTAAACTTACCAGTTGTTGTGATACGTAAAGACAACAAGGTGACTGAAGGTTCTACAGTGTCTATCAACTATGTCTCAGGATCTTCAAGAAAGATTGAGACGATGGTGTTGTCTAAGCGCACGCTGAAAGAACACTCCAATGTGCTCGTCGTTGATGATTTTATGCGCGCCGGTGGTTCAATTAACGGCGTCATGAATTTAATGGCAGAGTTTAAAGCACAAGTAAAAGGGGTATCGGTACTTGTGGAGTCCAAAGAGGTAAAGCAACGACTGATTGAGGACTATACTTCTCTTGTACGTCTATCTGATGTTGATGAATATAATCAAGATTTCAAGGTAGAGCCAGGCAATAGTTTAGCTAAATTCTAAAAAAGGAGCAATTAACAACATGAATTTAATTAACACTCAAAAAGCACCAGCAGCTGTTGGACCATATTCACATGCTGCGATTGTCAACGGTATGGTTTACACGTCAGGTCAAATCCCTTTGAATTTAGAGGGAGAGATCGTGAGCGATTGCATTAAAGAGCAGACGACGCAAGTGATTGAAAACTTGAAAGTCGTACTGGAAGAAGCAGGCTCTGACTTAGACCACGTTGTCAAAGCTTTAATCTTTTTGTCTGATATGGAAAACTTCCAAAAGGTAAATGAAGTATACGGTTCGTACTTTGATGCACATAAACCTGCAAGAAGTGCGGTTGAAGTAGCACGTTTACCAAAAGACGTTAAGATTGAAATGGAAGTAATTGCCGAGGTTAAAGAGAAGTAATCTTAACACCTCGAGTCAGTCAACTTCTACAAAAATTATATCCAAAACTATGGGGGGCGCACTTATGAAAGTGACAGATGTTAGACTTAGAAAAATACAAACGGAAGGAAGAATGAAAGCGTTAGTATCGATTACACTTGAAGATGCTTTTGTCATCCATGATTTACGTGTAATTGAAGGCAATACTGGCCTTTTCGTTGCAATGCCAAGCAAGCGTACAGCTGATGGCGAATTCCGTGACATTGCACATCCAATCAACTCAGAAATGAGACAAGAGATTCAAGATGCTGTAATGAAAGTATACGAAGAAACAGATGAAGTACTTCCAGCGCAAGAAACAACAGAAGAATAATAACACTGTACGTAGATAATGACGCATAGTGCATATGTGTTGTAATCTACAAAAAAGGCTAAGAGGCGGACGATAATGTTCTATTCTTAGCCTTTTTTGCGATGTGCATCATCGACATATGGTTTTCAATATGGATGGTGTATACGCAGGCACGTAACACGATAAAACCAACTGCAACTTAGGCGATTTGAACAATGATGTATGATTCTTCTTTTACGTCTTGAAAGTGTATGTTGCATTAAATTATAATTATAGAGAAGTGCAAAAGATACTGGAGGTTCATTACCATGCAGAAACACGCAATTGTTTTAGCAGCTGGCAAAGGGACGCGGATGAAATCAAAGCAATACAAAGTGCTTCATAAGGTTGCAGGGAAGGCAATGATTGAACATGTGATCAATCAAGTGCAGCAATCTGGCGTGACGAATATTGTGACAATCGTTGGTCATGGTGCGGAGGAAGTTAAAGCGACACTTGGCTCAACATCACAATATAGTTTTCAAGAAGCACAGTTAGGGACTGCACATGCAGTGAAGCAAGCAGCAGAGCATTTAGCAGATGCACAAGGTACAACATTGGTAGTTTGTGGTGATACGCCACTCATTACAGCTGAGACATTGTCGAAATTAATTGCACATCATGAGGCATCACATGCGCAAGCGACAGTTTTATCAGCAACAGCACCACAACCTTATGGCTATGGACGCATCGTTAGAGATGAGCAAGGGGCGCTCGTCGAAATCGTTGAAGAAAAAGACGCCACAGAAGCGCAAAGAATGATTCACGAAATCAGTTCGGGCATTTTTGCATTTGATAATGCGACATTATTCGCGTTATTAGATAAGGTAGATAACAACAATGCACAAGGTGAATACTATTTACCACAAGTACTGACATTGATATCACAACAACAAGGCCATATTGGTGTATATCATACGGAAGACTTCGATGAGATCATGGGTGTCAACGATCGTGTTGCATTGAGTCGTGCAGAACAGGCGTATCGTGTACGTATGAACGAACACCATATGCGTGAAGGTGTGACAATTGTTGATCCAAATACCACGTACATCGGTCCAGATGTTACAATTGGTATGGATACCATTATCGAGCCGGGTGTGAAAATTACAGGGAAAACAGTCATCGGCAGTGATGTTCGTATCGGACAGTATTCAGAAATACACGAGAGCGAGATTCACGATGGTGCAACAATCAAGCAATCTGTACTTAACGAAGCGGTTGTTGGTGCGCAGTCAAGCATTGGGCCATTTGCGCAGTTACGACCAGGTGCTGACCTTGGCAAAGAAACGAAAATTGGTAATTTCGTGGAAGTCAAAAAAGCACGTATAGATGATGGTGCGAAAGTATCACACTTGAGCTATATTGGTGATGCAGAAGTAGGTGCACGCACGAATATTGGCTGTGGTGCGATTACTGTGAACTATGATGGTGTTAACAAGTTTAAAACAATCATCGGTAAAGATGTTTTTGTTGGTTGTAACGCTAATTTAGTGGCACCGGTCTCAATCGGTGATGGTACGCTTGTTGCGGCAGGTTCAACGATTACAGATGATGTTCCGAACAAGAGCTTAGCACTAGGACGCGCAAGACAAGTAACAAAAGAAGGTTATTTTAACAAAGAATCAAACGAAGCATAACGGGTAATAAGGTTTTATAACATATTAGTGATCAAAACAATTATTGGAGGATTTATCATGTTAAACACCGAATATAAAAATTCGTCTCTGAAGATTTTCTCATTGAAAGGTAATGAGCCACTCGCACAAGAAGTTGCAGACCATGTGGGGGTAGAACTTGGTAAATGTACGGTCAAACGCTTTAGTGATGGTGAAATTCAAATCAACATTGAAGAAAGTATTCGTGGGTGTGACGTTTTTATTATTCAACCTACTTCAAATCCAGTGAACGTTCACTTGATGGAATTATTAATCATGATTGATGCATGTAAACGTGCATCTGCAGCAACGATTTCAATCGTCGTACCTTACTATGGTTACGCACGTCAAGACCGTAAAGCACGCAGTCGTGAACCAATCACTGCGAAACTTGTCGCTGACTTATTTGAAACAGCTGGTGCGGACCGCATGATCGCATTAGACTTACATGCACCACAAATTCAAGGTTTCTTTGATATTCCGATTGATCACTTGATGGGGGTACCGATTTTAGCGGAGTACTTCTTAAATAACAAAGATATCGATCCAGAAAAATGCGTCGTTGTGTCTCCAGACCATGGTGGTGTGACACGTGCACGTAAATTGGCAGATATCTTGAAAACACCAATCGCGATTATTGATAAACGCCGTCCGAAGCCAAATGTTGCAGAAGTGATGAATATCGTAGGACAAATCGAAGGACGTACAGCAATTATTATTGATGACATTATCGATACAGCAGGTACGATTACACTAGCTGCTCAAGCGTTAAAAGACAAAGGTGCAACAGAAGTATACGCATGTTGTACACATCCAGTATTATCAGGACCAGCTAAAGAACGTATTGAAAACTCAGCAATTAAAGAATTAATCGTTACAAACTCAATTTTATTGAAAGATGAGCAAAAGCCAAACAACATTAAGGAACTTTCTGTAGCAGAATTACTTGCGCAAGCGATTGTACGTGTATACGAACGCGAATCAGTAAGTGTGTTATTTGACTAAGCGTGTTGACTTATCTTTAGAATTTGTGTAAAATATTTCTGTTCGTGTCATTACGGACAAATACACATTTGCAAGCAGCGACTGTGCTGATGGGCAAATGCGGCACGAGAGACGTGCAACAGAAAGGTGGAAATGAATATGACTTCATTAAAGTCTATTATTCGTCAAGGTAAACAAACTCGCGGTGACTTACGTAAAATCCGTGAAGCAGGTAAAGTACCTGCAGTAGTATATGGTTACGGTACTAAAAACGTATCAGTTAAAGTTGATGAAGTAGAATTCATCAAAGTGATTCGTGAAGTAGGACGTAACGGTGTTATCGTTTTAGGTGTAGGTTCAAAAGAAATCAAAGTTATGGTATCTGATTACCAATTTGATCCACTTAAAAACCAAATTACACACATCGACTTCTTAGCGATCAACATGACTGAAGAACGTACAGTTGACGTACCAGTTCACTTAATCGGTGAAGCTCCTGGTGCAAACGAAGGCGGCGTAGTTGAACAACCATTATTCGACTTAAGCATTACTGCTACTCCAGACAACATTCCTGAAAGCATCGAAGTAGACATCAGTGAATTAAACATTGGCGATACTTTAAGCGTACAAGATATTAAAGTATCAGGCGACTTCACTATCGAAAACGACGCTGAAGAAGCTGTTGTATCAGTTGTTGCGCCAACTGAAGAACCAACTGAAGAAGAAATCGAAGCAATGGAAGGCGACGCTACACCAGAAGAGCCTGAAGTTATCGGTGAAGAAAAAGAAGAAGCTGAAGAAGAATAATCTTCATGCTCGAAAGCATTACTCATTTTCATGGGTAGTGCTTTTTTTATTGGTCTTTATATGGACAAGTCATTTTACAAGTATCACGCTATGTTTGCTCCCAAATGACTAATGTTAAAAAGAGCGGAAAGTGCTGGATTGTGTTACGATATAAAAGTCAACTGTACATCAATTTGTAAGAGACACAAGAGGTTGGGACAACGGAAGTTTTTTAGAAAATGAAATTGCTGTCCTACGCCTATTAAACGCAACATTATAATTAAAACAAAAGAGAATGATAGATTTTGGGATACTGCCTGTTGAGTGCCTTTCCCAACTATCAGCTATATGATAAATGTGTAACAAAGATAACGGAGGAAAGAATGATGAAATGTATTGTGGGTTTAGGAAACATTGGTAAACGCTATGAGCGCACAAGACACAATATTGGATTTGAAGTAATTGATTATTTATTAGATCAAAATAATATAGAATTAGATAAACAAAAGTTCCGTGGTGCCTATACGATTGAGCGCATTAACGGTGAAAAAGTGATGTTGATTGAACCGTTGACGCTAATGAATTTGTCAGGTGAAGCGGTTGTCCCATTGATGGATTACTACAATATTGACATGGAAGATTTATTAGTTCTGTACGATGATATGGACTTACCACAAGGACACGTTCGTTTAAGACAAAAAGGCAGTGCCGGTGGCCATAATGGCATGAAGTCAATTATTAGCCATTTAGGTTCAAGTGACTTTAAGCGTATTCGCATTGGTATTGATAGACCGACAAACGGTATGTCCGTACCAGACTATGTTTTACAAAAGTTTTCGGATGCAGAAATGAAAACGATGCAACCAGTTATCGAACATGTTGCCAAAGCGGTTGAAGCTTTCATAGGCAATGAAAAGTTTGAAAATGTAATGACACACTATAATGGTGAGATTCAGTGAAACCAATTATAAATGAAATCATTCATAGAGATACCAGATTTAATGCATTAGCGGAACAGGTAGGAGACCACAATTTACTCGTAACAGGTCTGACACCTTCAGCTAAAGCAGCAATGATTGCCGAAATGTATCAATCGAGTCATCGTCAAGTCTTGTTAGTGACGAATAATTTGTATCAAGCGGACAAGCTGGAGACGGATTTGTTACAGTTTGTGCCTGATGATGAAGTGTATAAGTATCCGGTACAAGATATGATGACGGAAGAGTTTTCAACACAGAGCCCCGAGTTTATGAGTGAACGTGTCCGCACCTTGACAGCACTTGCCCATGAGCGTCGTGGGTTATTTGTCGTCCCGTTGAATGGGTTGAAGAAGTTGTTAACGCCAAAAGAGCTATGGCAGTCGCATCAAATGGTGTTGAATATTGGTGACGATATAGACCTGAATCAATTTTTGACGAAGCTGGTCAGTATGGGCTATCGCAGAGAATCTGTCGTTACGAATATTGGTGACTTTTCTGTTCGTGGTGGCATTATTGATATTTATCCGTTGTTAGGCGAGCCGGTACGTATTGAATTGTTCGATACAGAAGTGGACTCTATGCGTTTGTTTGATGTGGAGACGCAACGTTCACTGGAAAATATTGAGACGCTTGAGATTACAACAGCACACGATTTTATTATGACCGAAGATGTGAGAAAACGAACGGTTGAGAAGTTAACAGCGGCTTATGAAGAGACGCGTCCTAAAATTGATAAAGCTGTGCGCCAAGACCTTAAAGATACGTATGATGCGTTTCATATTACTGATGAAGAACGCTTTGACCCACAGGTGTTAAGACGTTTAATCGCTTTTATGTATGATCAATCAGAAACGATTATTGATTATTTTAAAGAGAATGCGATTGTGTTCGTGGATGAGTATCAGCGGGTAAAAGAAACTGAAGATACGTTGATGGCAGAGACGACGGACTTTTTACAAAACCTCGTTGAAAGTGGTAAAGGGTTCCTAGGACAGCGTTTTATGGAAGATGAGGCTTTTAACACGCTCATTCGTCAATATCCAATTACGTATTTTACGTTGTTTACTGCTTCAATGCCTGTCAAGTTGGATGAGATTTTCAAGTTTTCATGTAAGCCGGTTCAACAGTACTATGGACAGTACGACATTATGACGTCGGAGTTGCAGCGTTTTATGCGTCAGGACTACCGCATTGTGATGGTGGCAGAAACGGAGACGAAGAAAGAACGTATTCAAGCGATGCTGGCTGAAATGCACGTACCAACTTTGTTAGAGCCGGATATTGAGGCGATGTTACCGGGACATGCGGCGATTGTGGAAGGTAGCTTGTCGGAAGGTTTCGAGTTACCGTATATGTCACTCGTTGTCATTACAGAGCGTGAGCTATTCAAATCGAAACGTAAGAAAACGTCTAAAAAACGCCGTAAAACATTAACAAACGCCGAAAAGATTAAATCGTACCAAGAATTGAACGTTGGCGACTATGTGGTACACGTACATCACGGTGTCGGTCGTTATTTAGGTGTTGAAACGCTAGAAGTTGGCGATGTACATCGTGATTATATGAAAATCCAATACAAAGGGACGGATCAATTGTTTGTCCCTGTCGATCAAATGGACCAAGTACAAAAATATGTCGGTTCAGAAGATAAAACGCCGAAGTTATACAAACTCGGTGGCAGTGAATGGAAAAAGACGAAAGCGAAAGTACAGAGCAGTGTTGAAGATATTGCGGACGAATTGATTGCGTTATACAAAGAGCGTGAGCAATCCGTGGGCTATCAGTTTGCGCCAGATACCGAAGAACAACATGCGTTTGAAATGGACTTTCCATACGAATTGACTGAAGACCAAGACAAGTCGATTCGTGAGATTAAAGCAGATATGGAAAGCGCACGCCCAATGGATCGCTTGCTCTGTGGTGATGTTGGTTACGGTAAAACAGAAGTAGCGGTACGTGCGGCATTTAAAGCGGTCATGTCAGGGAAGCAAGTCGCTTTCCTCGTACCGACAACGATCTTAGCACAACAACATTATGAGACGTTGATTGAACGTATGCGAGACTTCCCTGTGGAGATTCAACTGATGAGTCGATTCCGTACGGCGAAGGAAATTCGTGAGACGAAGGAAGGCTTAAAGTCGGGCTTTGTCGATATTGTCGTAGGTACGCATAAATTACTCGGTAAGACGATTGAATACAAAGACTTAGGTCTGTTAATTGTCGATGAGGAACAGCGTTTTGGTGTCCGTCATAAGGAGAAAATCAAAGCACTCAAGGCAAATGTCGATGTCCTAACGTTGACGGCAACGCCAATACCGAGAACACTGCATATGAGTATGTTAGGTGTGCGTGACTTATCGGTCATCGAAACGCCACCGGAAAACCGCTTCCCAGTGCAGACGTATGTATTGGAACAAAATGCGAACTTTGTCAAAGAAGCGTTAGAACGCGAGCTTGCAAGGGAAGGACAGGCGTTCTACTTGTACAACAAAGTGCAGTCGATTTATGAGAAACGCGAACAATTGCGCATGTTGATGCCAGAAGCAGAGATTGGTGTCGCGCATGGGCAATTGACGGAGCGTGATCTTGAAGAAACGATGCTTAACTTTATTAACGGCGCATACGATATTTTACTGACAACGACGATTATTGAGACGGGTGTGGACGTGCCGAATGCGAATACGCTGATTATTGAAGAAGCGGACCGTTTTGGTTTGAGTCAGCTGTATCAATTACGTGGACGTGTTGGGCGTTCGAGGCGTATCGGTTACGCCTATTTCCTACATCCACAAAATAAAGTACTAACTGAAACGGCGGAAGACCGTCTGCAAGCTATTAAAGAATTTACAGAGCTTGGTAGCGGCTTTAAAATTGCGATGCGTGACTTGAATATCCGTGGTGCCGGGAACTTACTTGGTAAACAACAACACGGCTTTATTGATTCAGTCGGTTATGACTTGTATGCGCAAATGTTAGAAGAAGCGGTAAATGAGAAACGCGGCGTGAAAGTCGAAACACCAACGCCTGAACTGGAAATGGACTTACGTCTGGATGCGTATTTACCTGCGTCATACATTCAAAATGAACAGGCGAAAATTGAAATTTATAAAAAGTTACGCGCAACAGAGACACATACACAATTGATGGATATTAAAGATGAGTTGTTAGATCGCTTTAACGAATATCCAGAAGAAGTGGCGCATTTGTTAGACTCGGTAGAAATTAAAGTCAATCTGTTACAAGTCGGTGTGCAACATGTTAAAGATACCGGCAAGGCAATTGAAGTATTGCTGACAGAGGCAGGTACGAACCGTATTAACGGTGAAGAACTGTTCCGTCAATCAGAGCCACTCGGTCGCAGTATGACGCTGGGTGTGAAAGATGGTTGTATGAAGGTGTCATTGAAGAAAGGCAAACAGTGGCTTGAATCATTAAAATTCTTAGCAAAAATATTGACGGAAAGTTTGAGGTTGGAAGATGAAGAAGCAAGCGGCATTTAATGGTGTCGTCGTATTAACACTCGCGCTGATTGTTGTGAAAGTATTGAGTGCGCTCTATCGCGTCCCTTATCAAAATATTTTAGGCGATGCCGGTTTGTACGCCTATCAACAAATATATCCAATCGTTGCATTAGGTGTTGTATTGTCGAGTAATGCCATTCCAAGTGCTTTGACGCAAATTTTAGAAGGTCAACAAGCAAATCGTACTACGTTTCGTCGCATGAGTGTAGTTGTAGCACTATTAGGCATAGGATGTAGTGGCGTCCTTTTTCTAAGCGCTGGCAAGATTGCGCAGTGGATGGGGGATTCGCAGCTAACACCGATGTTACAGGCAGCGAGTGTCAGTTTTCTTGTCGTTGGCCTACTGGGCTTATTCCGCGGTTACTTTCAAGCACAGCAACAAATGGTCTATCCAGCATATTCTCAAGTGATTGAGCAGTTCATTCGTGTCGGCATTATCGGTATTGTCATCGTCTGTTTTATGCGTCAAGGTTGGTCCATATATACAGCGGGAACATGGGCGATTTTTGCCTCAACAGTCGGCTTTAGTATATCGACGCTGTATTTATGGTGGCGCAGTGACATTCACAAACAACTGAACGCACAGACCTTCTCGATTCCGTGGCGTCAATTTTTCATTGCGCTGATAATTTTTGCGGTCAGTCATTTGATTGTGATTTTATGGCAAGTTGTGGACAGCTTTACGATTGTGAATATGTTACGTTCGGGTGCAGGCTATCCGTTTAAAGAAGCCATTATGCAAAAGGGAATTTACGATCGTGGCGCATCATTTATTCAAATGGGCTTGATTGTGACAACGACATTTTGCTTTGTGCTTGTACCACTACTCACGGACACGAAACGCCGTGGCGCTATTGATGAGATGAACAGTTATGCCAACGCATCATTGAAGATAACGATTGTTATTAGCAGTGCGAGTGGGATAGGCTTAATGAATTTGTTACCTAACTTAAATCGCGTATTTTTTGAAAGTAATGTGCTAACCGCAACGTTGACAGTCTATATGTTAACGGTGATTTGTGTATCCTTGATGATGATGTATATGGCGATGTTAGAAATATATGCACAGTTCCGTTTGATTATCGGTGCAGTAATGGTAGGACTTGTGACGAAACTAGGTTTGAATATCCTATTGATTCCGCATATAGAAATGTTAGGAGCGAGCTTAGCGACAGTCTTATCACTTGTCGTCGCAGTTATTGTTCTACATTACGGTGTTGTACGTTGTTATCAACTCAATCACTTAAAACACTTTTACAGCAAGGTGGCATTGGCGTTACTGATGATGACAGTGACAGTGCAACTATGTCAATGGCTCATACCAGCGACATCACGATTCGGTAGTTTAGTAGAACTACTGATAGCAGCACTTGTCGGTGTGTTGACGATCGGCTGGATGCTCGTACGACTTAATATTTTAGATGAAACAGAATGGATGCATTTGCCGTTTGGCGACAAAATGTATAATTGGAAGAGAGGGAATAGACGATGACGCATCAGTTAACGATTATCGGTCTTGGTAACTATGGTTTAGATGAGTTGCCGATGGGGATTTATCGCTTGATGACGCAACATAAACGGTTGTATGTCAGAACAGCAGAACACCCTGTTATACAAGAATTGCAAAATATAGAAATTGTATCTTTTGATGATGTTTATGAACAACATGATACGTTTGAGCCAGTGTATGAGGCGATTACGACACAATTATTAGAACAAGCACAACATGACGATATTGTTTACGCTGTGCCGGGACATCCACGTGTAGCAGAAACAACAACACAGTATTTGTTAACACGTGCGGCTGATTATGGTGTGACGGTCGAGGTTAAAGGTGGGCGTAGTTTTATCGACGACATCTTTGCGGCAGTGAATGTCGATCCGAATGACGGCTTTACAATGTTAGATGCGACGGCGTTGGATATTGCAGCGCTTAATCCGCGCACTGCGACGATTATCACACAAGTGTATAGTGCCATGGTGGCGGGCGAATTGAAGTTACAGTTGATGGAACGTTATCCTGATGACTTTGAAGTGACGATTGTCGATGGGGCACATCAATCGGGTGCGACGTTGACGACAGTTCCTTTATATGAATTAGACCATGAAGATCGTTTTACCAATTTAACGAGTGTATTCGTGCCGGCAGTAACGGATGAACGTGCGTTATACGGTGACTTTGACTTTGCGAACCAAGTCATTGCACAGCTGGTAGATGATGAAACGGGTTGCCCGTGGGATAAGGTGCAGACACATCAAACATTGAAACGTTATTTATTAGAAGAAACGTTCGAGTTGTTCGAAGCGATTGATAACGAAGATGATTGGCATATGATAGAGGAGCTTGGCGACATCTTGCTGCAAGTCTTACTGCATACTGCGATTGGACAGAAGTCAGGTTATATGGACATACGAGAGGTCGTGGCGAGCTTGTCAGAGAAGATGATTCGCCGTCATCCACATGTGTTTGATACAGAGCAAGCAGACAATGTAGAAGACGTCATGGATATTTGGCAAACACAAAAGGCATCGGAAGGCAAAGTCGAACGCGTCAAGTTCGAGAAAGTATTTGCACGTCATTTCTTAAAACTGTATGATGAAGTCAAAAATAAAGACTATACCGAAGAAGCGTTGGCGCAGTATTTAACACAAGGAGGCAAGTAATTATGAGACTTGATAAATATTTAAAAGTGTCACGTATCATCAAACGTCGCACACTTGCTAAAGAACTAAGCGATCAAGGGCGTGTTGCAGTGAATGGTCAAACAGCCAAAGCCGGTACAACTGTAAAAGTCGATGATGAACTCGTCATTCGATTTGGTCAAAAAGTTGTGACAGTTAAAGTCACGGCATTAAACGAGCACGCGACAAAAGAGAACGCTAAGGGAATGTATGAGCTTGTTAAAGAAGAACGCATTCAAGAATAGACGACGAAAGAAAGGTGATGCCGCATGAGTAGGAAGGTTCAAGATATTGGCAATCAGTACACATCAGAAGCAAATGCCAAACGTCAACGCCATGAGCGGCTCAAAAAAGTCGTCAAAAAGCGCATGATTGTGTTTGGCGGTGGGCTACTTGCGATTATTCTCGTGTTGTTAATAATGGTCGGTATGCAGATTCACAGTAATCAACAAGCCTCTCAAGAGCGTCAAGCGAAAGAAGAAGCTTACCAAAAGATTCAAGATGAAGAAATTGAATTAAAAGAACGCTTGAACAACTTAAATGATGAAGAATATATCGAAAAAATTGCACGGGATGAATATTATTTAAGTAATGATGGCGAAGTGATTTTTAAACTGCCAGAAGACCAACAAAAGGAAAAGCAAAAACAACAAGAATAAAGTGGCAGTTATCGTATTTTGAGCGTGGGTCAGGAAGCGGAAAGGTCGGGTCAGCAATTGTTTTAATGTGTAGCTTCTTATAAGCGGACATAGTGAACGAGCTATCACAGCCATCTTCGTTCTGCTCAAATGCAAACCACTCCTTTCACAACCCCTCTGTCAGTGTTCAAGGAGCAGCATTTTCGACAGAACTACGCACTTTAACAAAATCAAAAAGCGATTTTGCGCAGTGCTCGGGTTCTGCTCAAATGCAAACCGCTCCTTTCACAACCCAGTCATTATTTATAAAGAAAAGCGTTAATTGGGGTTTTTGTCGTTGTGAAAATAGTCAAACAACCGTATAATAGAGTTAAATATCGAACTCGGGAGGATTCATTAAAACAATGGCAATCGAAGTAGGAAGTAAGGTCAAAGGTAAAGTCACTGGTATCAAAAAATTTGGTGCGTTTGTGGAGTTACCAGAAGGAAAGAGCGGGCTTGTGCATATCAGTGAAGTGGCTGATAATTACGTTGAGAACGTAGAGGATCACTTATCTTTAGGTGATGAAGTTGAAGTGAAAGTACTCTCTATTGCAGATGATGGCAAAATTAGCTTATCAATCAAAAAGGCGAAAGAGCGTCCACGCCGACAAAAACCTGCACAAAAGCCAGAAGACTTTGAGAAAAAACTATCTAACTTCTTAAAAGATAGTGAAGATAAACTTAATTCTGTAAAACGTCAAGCAGAGTCAAGACGTGGTGGCCGAGGTTCACGTCGATAAGTCATCACAATCTAGGGGTTGAGAAACGAAGGGAACTTTGAATCTCAACCTCTTTTTCGCTGTTAAATGCAAAACGGGAATCAAGGAGTGCTTGGGATGGAACAATTTTGGCAACCGACAGATCATCTTGTAGTGGCTGTGTCGACGGGTGTGGATAGCATGGTGTTATTACATCAATTGAACGAACAATATGCCGATACGTATCGTCAGCTGACGTGCTTACATGTACACCATGGTTTGCGTGCTGCCTCAAATGAAGAAGCACAATTTTTGACGACATACTGTGAACAACGTGGGATACCGTTGTTTGTGCATCGCTTAGATTTAACGGAAACAGTTGAAACAGGTCGCAGTATCCAACATGATGCACGCGTATTGCGCTATGCATGGTTTGATGACATGATGCATGACTTAGATGCGGATTATTTACTGACAGCGCATCATCAAGACGACCAGCTCGAAACAATTTTTTACCGAGTATTCACCGGTCGGACAGATCGTAGCTCGTTAGGTATGTCAGCCAGCGAACAACGAGACGGTTATCAACTGGTACGCCCACTCCTAACAACAACGAAAGCACAAATTCGTAGCTATCAACAGCAATACGATATACCGTATTACGAAGATGAAAGCAATGAAAGTAATGCGTATGTGCGCAATGATATTCGTAATCGCCTGTTGCCGGACATTGAAAGCAATCCGCATTTACAAACAACGCAATTGCTTAAGTTGATGGATTTTCATAGTGAAGCGTTAGCGTTAATAGCGCAACAAGCAGAACAATTTATCGCACATCATGTGATGCAGAATCAATTACAACAATGGTTGATTCCAAGAAAGGCGTTCAATGAATTGTTGCCACATGTTAAAATGAAAGTCTTGGACGTGTTGATTGGACACTTTGAAGCGGTAGTGCCTGTAAGTGAGCGCACGTACCAAGATTGGTTTGTTAAGCTGCATAGTGATGTCGCACAAAACGTACTCATGCACACAAACAAATGGCATGTCGATATCGTGTATGATAAATTAGTCATAGCGCCATCGACAGCACATTCAACGCCTGCACCACAAACTGTAACAACAGCAGGACGCTATCAATTTGGTATGTATCTTATTACGATTGCATCGGATATGTTTGCGCATTTTTCGGCACTGCATATTCGCACGCGTCGAACGGGAGATCGCGTTACCTTACACAATGGCCAGCATAAAAAAGTGACACGCCTGATGATTGACCAAAAAGTACCACAGACGGCACGCGCACAAATGCCTGTGATTACAACAGATAGTGGGGAAATCTTAGCGGTTGGTACGTGTTATCAACAAGTTACATATAATCAATATATTCACATTCAATATTTGGGAGATGACATAAATGAGAAATGATTTAAAAGAAATTTTATTAACGGAAGAAGAAATTCAAGAAATTTGCGAACGTCTAGGGCGTGTACTGACTGAAGACTACAAAGATAAAAACTTATTTTGCGTAGGGATTTTAAAAGGGTCTATTTTATTTATGACGGACTTAATCAAACGTATCGACACACCACTTGCGATTGACTTCATGGACGTATCAAGTTATCACGGTGGCACGGAATCAACAGGTGAAGTACAAATTCTTAAAGACTTGGGTTCATCTATTGAAAATAAAGATGTCTTAATTATTGAAGATATTCTTGAAACGGGTACAACATTGAAATCAATTACGGAATTATTACAATCACGCCGTGTGAATTCATTGGAGATTGTAACATTATTGGACAAACCAAATCGCCGTAAAGCAGATATTCAAGCGAAGTATGTTGGTAAAGTCATTCCTGATGAGTTTGTTGTAGGTTACGGTTTAGACTATAAAGAAGAATATCGTAACTTGCCGTACATTGGTACGTTGAAACCAGAAATTTACACGAAGTAATCGTTGGAAAAGATAAGACGGGACGCCAGATTGAGATTCTAAAATGAGGAAACAAATCACGGAAACCCGTCTTTTGTTGTATACAATGTATATGAAGTACAATTACTAGCAAGTTGTATTTATATTATGGTAAAATTTTTGTTAGCTTTATAATTGGAGTAGGAGGAAACGTCGCATGCAGAAAGCTTTTCGTAACGTGCTATTTGTAGCGCTGATTGGCGTCGTCATCTTTGGGTTATTTTCATGGATTAACGGCAATGGCAATGTCCCCAAAGAACTTACTTATAATCAATTTATACAAAAGTTGGAGAAAGGTGACCTTAAGTCATTAGAGATTCAACCAGAGAGCAATGTGTATAAAGTGAGCGGTAAGTTGAAAAATAACGATGACTTCGCGTCAACGATGTTATTTAATAATCACAAAGAGCTAAATAAAGTAACGGATATAGCTCAAAAACAAAAAGGATTAGAATTCACAGTTAAAGAAGAAGAAGGACAGAGTGTGTTTGTGAGTATCATCTCAACATTAATTCCTGTCTTAGTGATTGCTTTACTCTTTATTTTCTTCTTAAGCCAAGCACAAGGTGGCGGCGGTGGCGGTCGTATGATGAACTTTGGTAAGTCCAAAGCGAAGATGTACGACAGTCAAAAAGGTCGCGTGCGTTTTTCAGACGTAGCAGGTGCGGATGAAGAGAAACAAGAGTTAGTAGAAATTGTCGACTTCTTAAAAGATAATAAGAAATTCAAACAAATGGGATCTCGTATTCCAAAAGGTGTACTTTTAGTAGGACCTCCAGGTACTGGTAAAACTTTACTAGCACGTGCGGTTGCGGGTGAAGCTGGTGTACCGTTCTTCTCAATCAGTGGTTCTGACTTCGTTGAGATGTTCGTCGGTGTCGGTGCGAGCCGTGTACGTGACTTGTTTGAAAATGCTAAAAAGAATGCACCATGTATCATCTTTATCGATGAGATCGATGCAGTTGGTCGTCAACGTGGTGCCGGTGTTGGTGGCGGTCATGATGAACGTGAACAAACATTGAACCAGTTATTAGTTGAAATGGATGGTTTCGGTGAGAACGAAAACATCATTATGATTGCGGCGACAAACCGTCCAGACATCTTGGACCCAGCACTTTTACGTCCGGGTCGTTTTGACCGTCAAATTCAAGTCGGTCGTCCAGATGTTAAAGGTCGTGAAGCGGTATTACATGTACACGCTAAAAACAAACCTTTAGATGAAACAGTCGATCTTAAAGCGATTGCACAACGTACACCAGGTTTCTCAGGTGCAGACTTAGAGAACTTGCTGAACGAAGCATCGTTAATTGCTGCGCGTAGTGGTAAACAAAAAATCGATATGCGTGATATTGAAGAAGCAACGGACCGTGTTATTGCCGGACCAGCGAAAAAATCACGTGTTATTTCTGAAAAAGAACGTAATATTGTGGCACACCATGAAGCAGGTCATACGGTTATTGGTATGGTATTGGACGAAGCGGAAATTGTGCATAAAGTAACAATCGTACCACGTGGTCAAGCGGGTGGTTATGCGATGATGTTACCAAAACAAGACCGTTTCTTAATGACAGAACCTGAATTACTTGATAAGATTTGTGGTCTTTTAGGTGGTCGTGTAGCTGAAGATGTTATTTTTAACGAAGTATCTACAGGTGCATCAAACGACTTTGAACGTGCAACACAAATTGCGCGTGAGATGGTAACACAATATGGTATGAGTAAAAAACTTGGACCAATGCAATTCTCACACGGTGGCGGTCAAGTATTCCTAGGCAAAGATATGTCAGGAGAGCCTGAATACTCAGGTCAAATCGCTTTTGAAATTGATAAAGAAGTACAACGTATTATTAAAGAACAATATGAACGTTGTAAACAGATTTTATTAGAACACGAATCTCAACTTCGCCTTATCGCTGAAACGTTATTAACAGAAGAAACGTTAGTTGCAGAACAAATTCAATCATTGTTCAATGAAGGGCATTTGCCAGAAGTGAACTATGATGATGCAAAAGTCGTTGAGCGTTCTGAAGATGACGAATTCAATGAAGGCAAATACGGCAAGTCTTACGAAGAGATTCGCCGTGAACAAGAAGAAATGACAAATCGTGCAAACACGAGTTCATCAGATCGTGGTGACAATGCAACAGAAGATACAGCAGAAGAAGATACAACAGCATACGATCAAGCACCAGAGATAGACCAGCCTGGTAACGATCAAACACCACCACGTTAATAAAGTATTGTCGTTCAAAGACTTTCTCATAGATGGAAATCATCCGTCTGATGGGAAAGTCTTTTTTATGGGCTGTTCAGCTTCTGTGGTGGGAAGATAATGATAAGTACCTAGTTTTATTTATATTGTAATTCCAGATGAGTTAGAAAAGCTGTCTTCATTTAACATATAGTCCTTCGTGGTTGTATGTTTTTGATTGCTCGCTTGCCAAGGTACCTTACTCCCCACTTTTGTTTCACCCTCGAGTCATTTCAGTTGTACTTATGTGGCGACGCGAGTATGATAATGCAACATAGAGAAATATGATGCGTGATGAAACGATAGATTACTTTGAGGAATGACACATCATATGAAAAAAGGAGATAGAATAGAACATGACGCAAGATTATATTGTTAAAGCACTTGCATACGGTGGAGAAGTCCGTGCGTACAGTGCAAGAACAACAGATGCAATTCAAGAAGCACAAACACATCATTATACGTGGCCAACTGCATCAGCAGCACTTGGTCGTACGATGACCGCGACTGTGATGATGGGTGCAATGTTAAAAGGAGAACAAAAGCTGACTGTGACAGTGAATGGCGATGGGCCTATCGGTAAAATCGTGGCAGATGCGAATGCAGAAGGTAAAGTACGTGGTTATGTAACAAACCCACAAACGCATTTTCCATTAAATGATCAAGGGAAGTTAGATGTTCGTCGTGCAGTAGGAACAAATGGTGCTATCAATGTCGTTAAGGATGTTGGTATGCGCGATTATTATACAGGTAATAGCCCAATCGTATCTGGCGAATTAGGTGAAGACTTCACATACTACTTTGCGAATAGTGAACAAGTACCGTCATCAGTAGGTGTTGGTGTACTTGTAAACCCTGATAACACGATTAAAGCAGCAGGTGGTTTTATTATTCAAGTCATGCCAGGTGCCAAAGAAGAAACAATTACAAAGTTAGAAGAAGCGATCAACAATATGACGCCAGTATCTAAACTTATCGACCAAGGTTATACACCAGAAGGCATGCTACAAGAAATTTTAGGCGAAGACAACGTAGAATTTTTAGAAACAATGCCAGTGGAATTTCAATGTAACTGTGGCCATGATAAATTCTTAACGGCCATCAAAGGACTTGGTGAAGCTGAAATTGAAAGCATGATTCGTGAAGACCACGGTGCAGAAGCAGAATGTCACTTCTGTCGTACAAAATATCATTTTACAGAAGAAGACTTAGAAGCATTACTTGTTTCAATGAAATAATCAGCAGAGGCTGTGAATTTTTTGAAAGTTACGTGTGATTTTACTTTTTAAATTGTCTGAACAATGATACACTAGTTATATCCGATATATTAACTAAGCATTCGAAAAGAATATAACAAAAGTGAGGTTGTCGATTATGGTAAGAAAACCCGTAGAAAATATTACTGAAATTATTGGTCAAACACCTGTTGTGAAGTTACGTCATCAAGCAGGTGAAGATGCGGCGGATATTTATGTCAAATTAGAATATCAAAATCCAGGCGGTTCTGTGAAAGACCGTATCGCATTAGCAATGATTGAACAAGCTGAAAAAGAAGGCAAAATCAAACCGGGAGATACAATTGTAGAACCAACAAGTGGTAATACAGGTATCGGTCTTGCGTTTGTATGTGCTGCCAAAGGATACAAAGCTGTTTTCACAATGCCTGAAACAATGAGCCAAGAGCGTCGTAACTTATTAAAAGCATACGGTGCAGAGCTCGTATTAACACCTGGATCAGAAGCGATGAAAGGTGCAATCAAAAAGGCGAAAGAATTAAAAGAAGAACATGGTTATTTTGAACCACAACAATTCGAAAACCTTGCAAATCCACGTGTCCACGAATTAACAACAGGTCCAGAACTTGTTGAACAATTTGAAGGCAAAACAATCGACGCCTTTTTAGCAGGTGTTGGAACAGGTGGTACATTATCTGGTGTCGGTAAAGTCTTAAAAGAGAAATACCCAGATATTCAAATCGTTGCGATTGAACCGGAAGACTCACCAGTATTAAGCGGTGGAGAACCAGGCCCACATAAACTTCAAGGTTTAGGTGCTGGTTTCGTACCAGGTACATTGAATACAGACATTTATGAAGAAGTTATCAAAGTAGGTAACGAAGTAGCAATGGAAACATCACGTCGTGTCGCTAAAGAAGAAGGTATCTTAGGTGGTATTTCTTCAGGTGCTGCTATCTATGCGGCAATTCAAAAAGCAAAAGAACTTGGTAAAGGTAAAACAGTTGTTACTGTATTGCCAAGTAATGGTGAACGTTACTTATCAACACCACTTTACAACTTTGACTAAACCATAGTTATCATCCCGTTAACGCTATTCGTAGTGATTAGCGGGATTTTCTTTGTTTTGAAGAATTGTTACACGCGAGCGTACATATCAGTTGTCTGCGATAAATTTTGTTATAATAAGTTCGTTAAGTTTAAAAATTTATGACGACTTAGAAAGGAAGCGTTCGAATGCAAGAGACACAAATCATGGGAATATTAAATGTGACACCCGATTCGTTTTCGGATGGTGGTCAATACAATGAAGTGGACAAGGCAGTCGCACACGCGGAACAAATGGTGCGTGACGGTGCGCATATTATTGATGTGGGCGGTATTTCAACGCGCCCCGGTTTTGAAGAGATTTCAGTAGAAGAAGAACGCGCGCGTGTCGTACCGGTGATTGAAGCACTCAAAGGGATCCCTGCAAAGTTGTCTGTAGATACGTATCGTAGCGAAGTAGCAGAAGCGGCATTAGAAGCCGGTGCTACGATAATTAATGACCAATGGGCAGGACTCTATGATCCAGAAATATTTAAAGTTGTTGCGGCGCACAATGCTGAAATCGTTCTGATGCATAATGGTGATGGACAGCGTGATGAACCTGTGATGGACGAAATGCTCGTAACATTATTAAAACAAGCGAATAAAGCCGTGTTAGCAGGCATTCCGAAAGAACGTATTTGGTTAGATCCAGGTATCGGCTTTGCGAAAACGCGTGAAGAAGAGCGAGAAGTCATGGCACAGCTCGATGCACTCGTTGCGACGGGATTCAAGGTGTTACTGGCAACGAGTCGTAAACGTTTCATCAAAGAAATACTTGGCGGCGACAATGCAGTAGATGAACGTGATGAAGCAACGGCAGCGACAACGGCATACGGCATTATGAAAGGGGTACATGGTGTACGTGTACATAACGTCTTGATGAATGCACGACTTGCAAAAGCGATGGATAGTTTGAGAGGTTACGAAAATGAACGATAAAATATTTTTACAAGGGCTAGAATTTTATGCGTATCACGGGGCATTAGCTGCTGAAAATGAAATTGGACAGATCTTTACCGTGGATATCGAGATGAAAGTAGACCTTAAGGAAGCCGGACAGTCCGACCGTGTGGAAGATACGGTCCACTATGGCGAAGTGTATGAGGATGTCAAAGCAATTATGGAAGGCGAGCCGGTGAATTTGTTGGAACATCTCGCTGAACGTATTGCAATGCGTATAAATTCACACTATAATCGTGTAATGGAAACGAAAGTTAGAATTACTAAGAAAAATCCACCGATACCCGGGTATTATAAAGGTGTCGGTATTGAGATAGTAAGGGAGAAGTAATATGGTAGACGCATATCTAGGCTTAGGTGGTAATATTGGTGATCGCGAAGTACAACTCACAGCAGCTATCGAACAGTTGGCAAACCATGCGCAAATTGAAGTCGTTGCTGTATCACCGATGTATGAGACAAAGCCAGTCGGTTACGTTGAACAACCGGATTTTCTCAATGTATGTGTACACATTAAAACAACGCTTGAACCCCATGAGTTGTTAGAAGTAGGTCTTGCGGTAGAAGCGAACTTACATCGTGTGCGTGATGTACGTTGGGGACCACGTACAATCGACATTGATATTTTATTGTACGGCGACCGTATTATTGAAACACAAGCGTTAATGGTGCCACACCCACGTATGACAGAACGTGCCTTTGTGATGATTCCACTCAATGACATTGCATCAGACGTCATTGAACCACGATCAGGTCGAGCGATTCACACATTCGTGACGCCAGATGACACGGTTATACGTTATACATCATAGGTACGCATCAACAGATAGAATGGAAAGATTGGAGGAATAACTGTTATGTGGAAAATTGGAGATGTTGAGATTGAGAACAGAGTCGTACTTGCGCCCATGGCAGGCGTTTGTAACTCTGCATTCCGACTTACAGTTAAAGAATTTGGGGCTGGCCTCGTTTGTGCTGAAATGGTAAGCGACAAAGCAATTTTATTTAACAACCCAAAAACAATGAAGATGTTATATATAGATGAGAACGAGCGTCCACTGTCACTACAAATTTTTGGTGGTGAAAAAGAAACACTTGTGGAAGCTGCAGAATATGTTGATAAGCATACAACAGCAGATATTATCGACATTAATATGGGCTGTCCAGTATCAAAAATCATCAAATGTGAAGCGGGTGCACGTTGGCTACTCGATCCAAACAAAATTTATGAAATGGTATCAGCTGTTACAGAACGTGTCAGCAAGCCGGTTACATGTAAAATGCGTATCGGTTGGGATGAAGACCACATTTTTGCAGTAGAAAATGCGAAAGCTGCAGAGCGTGCAGGTGCAGCAGCCATTTCAATTCATGGTAGAACACGCGTGCAAATGTACGAAGGTGAAGCGGATTGGGATATTATCCGTCAAGTGAAAGAGGCAGTTTCTATTCCAGTTATTGGTAATGGTGATGTAACAAGCCCAGAACTTGCACAAAAAATGTTAGATGAAACGGGTGTCGATGCAGTCATGATTGGTCGAGAAGCACTCGGTAACCCGTGGATGATTTACCGAACTGTACATTATCTTGAAACAGGCGAGTTAATTGAAGAACCACAAATTGATGAAAAAGTTGATATTGCTTTATTACATCTGCGCCGTTTAGTAGAATTAAAAGGTGAAAAAGTAGGTGTCATGGAAATGCGCAAACACGCATCATGGTACCTTAAAGGTGTCCGTGGTAACGGAAAAGCACGTAAAGCATTGAACCAAGCAGAAACAGAAGCGGAAATGACTGAGATACTAACAAACTTCCGTGATGAAATGACTGCCAAACAAAAAGTAGAAGCTTAAGCGTAAAAGGAGAGGTAAGAATGACAGAAGAAATGAATGACCAGATGCAGGTGCGTCGCCAAAAATTACAAGAGTTACGCGACTTAGGAATCGACCCGTTCGGCGAAAAGTTTGAACGCACAGGTACAGCAGAAAGCTTGAAAGCAGATTGGGACCAATATTCAAAAGAGGAACTTGCAGATAAAGAAGGCGAAAGTCGTACGGTTATTGCAGGACGTATTATGACAAAACGCGGTAAAGGTAAAGCCGGTTTCGCACATATTAAAGACTTAACAGGACAATTACAGATTTATGTACGTAAAGACCAAGTGGGTGACGAAGCATTCGACATCTGGAAGACGGCTGACTTAGGAGACATCGTTGGTATTGAAGGTGTTATGTTCAAAACAAATACTGGCGAACTTTCAGTCAAAGCAAAATCATTCAAACTTTTGTCTAAGGCGTTACGTCCATTACCAGATAAGCACCATGGCCTTCAAGACATTGAACAACGTTATCGTCAACGTTATTTAGACTTAATTACAAACGAAGCATCAACACAAACATTTATTAATCGTAGCCGTATTCTTCAAGAAATGCGTAACTACTTGAACGAAAAAGGATTCTTAGAAGTTGAAACACCAATGATGCATCAAATCGCAGGTGGTGCAGCAGCACGTCCATTTATCACACATCATAACGCATTGGACGCGACACTTTATATGCGTATTGCGATCGAATTACACTTGAAACGCTTAATCGTTGGTGGACTCGAGAAAGTATATGAAATCGGCCGCGTATTCCGTAACGAAGGTGTATCAACACGTCATAACCCTGAGTTTACAATGATTGAATTATATGAAGCATATGCAGACTATAAAGATATCATGTCATTAACGGAAGAACTTGTTGCGCATATTGCACGTAAAGTATTAGGCACAACATCAATTCAATATGGTGGCGAAACAATCAACTTAGAACCACAATGGCGCCGTCTGCATATGGTAGATGCTGTTAAAGAAGCAACAGGCGTAAACTTCTTTGATATTACGACAGATGAAGAAGCGCACCAAGTCGCAAAAGAACACGGTATTGAAGTAGATAAACATATGAAATACGGGCATATCCTGAATGAATTCTTTGAACAAAAAGTAGAAGAAACTTTAATTCAACCAACATTCATTTACGGACACCCAATTGAAATTTCACCATTAGCTAAGAAAAATCCAGAAGACCCACGTTTCACAGACCGATTTGAACTATTTATCGTAGGTCGTGAACATGCCAATGCATTCACAGAGTTAAACGATCCAATTGATCAACGTGAGCGTTTTGAAGCACAGCTCGTTGAAAAAGAACAAGGTAACGACGAAGCACATGAGATGGATGAAGACTTTATTGAAGCATTAGAATATGGTATGCCGCCAACAGGTGGACTCGGTATTGGTATTGACCGTCTCGTTATGTTATTAACAGACGCACCATCAATCCGTGACGTATTATTATTCCCATATATGCGTCAAAAATAGGTATGTAAGTGTATGAAGGTGAGCGACGAGCAAGCGTTGTTAATACAGAGCTCGTTGCTTGCCTTTTCTGTTATTGAAACAGCTTTTAATAATCTCTTAAAAGGTGATGCAAAAAATATATAAAAACTTTATAGAAAGTGTTGACATTCATCACGAGATTGATTATTATATAAAAGTCGCTGAAAACAAGTGACAAAAAGATATGAAGTGTTTGCAAAAAACATCAATAAAGTGTAAAATTAACTGTTGAAAAGTTATTGCAAACCTAGTATTATAAATAAAGTAGTCACGACGCACTACGAAATAACAATTGTCTGGTGATAATGGCAAAGAGGTCACACCTGTTCCCATGCCGAACACAGAAGTTAAGCTCTTTAGCGCCGATGGTAGTCGGACTTACGTTCCGCGAGAGTAGG
>NZ_PPRF01000058.1 GCF_002902145.1 Staphylococcus rostri
TAATAATATTGTGCGGTACTAAACGCCTTATTAAAATTAAATATATTCCCCAATAATTAAATAAATATTGAATTGAAGGTGTGAAAAATGAAATCCAGCAAGGGTAATAGTAAGCGTTTAGACTTTTTGCCAAACATCCAAAACAAGTATTCCATTCGAAAATTCACTGTAGGAACGGCATCGATTTTAGTAGGTGCAACATTAGTATTTGGTGTTAATAATGATGCACACGCACAAGAAGTTCCTTCTCAATCGCAATCATCTGACAGTATAGAAGTCGCTCATACGACTCCCCATCAAAATGAGCCTGTAGAAACAGAAATATCAACGCCTAAACCAACCTCAGAATCTACAGACAATGAAATAGTAATTGATAAAAATGTGACGCAATCCGAAAACACATCTGAAACACAAGCATTTGAAGAAATTGAAAATCACGTTGAAACCTCCTCCCATCTAATAAAGAAAATGAAATTGAACATCAACAGTCACAACGAGAAGTAAATACAGAACAACCCGAGTCCTCAAACGAAATTAATCCTCCCCAAGTCATAGAAAATTCACAAGAAGCATCTAAAGAAACAAATCAAGTAACATCGACGTCATCATCAGTAACAACTGCGCAATTTAAATCAGTTCCTGAAGCAGATGTAGAGAGTATTGAAACGCCAAAAGAATTTATCGATTTATATACCGTGTCTGCCAACCGCGAAGAGTTAGTACGCAACTTGCTGGGTGACACATATGGTGAAGCAGATGTAGAAAATATTTTGAAAAATGTAAATATCGAATATGACAAAGCGTCAGCAGAAGATGTATTTAAAGCTGTGATTTATGCAGGCCTGCAATATGCCAAAGATCAACAATCAATCTTCACATCTTATGCGGTTATCAATGGTAAAGAAGCAGAAACTTTAGAAGAATTTGAAGATGCGATTTATTTAGATCCAAATAAAGGTTTAACTGCAACAGGCACTGGAAAAACAGCGGTTAGTCAAAAGCCAACAAATTATACAGTGACTGCAGTGCCGAACCGTGCAACGAACACAGTAGATTTTACTGTAAACTGGAAAGTGGATAAAACAGCAACTGAAGCGGGACATGAAGGTGATATTGGTGGATTGAAGTTCGGAAGCGGTTATAACGTTCCGGCATCTATCACAGGTACAGCAATTGTCACAGGCGGTAAAAAAACAGAACAGTCGAACAGAGTATTAATGCCTGCAACGAGAACAAGTTACCCAGAAGGTTATGCATTAGTAGCACCTATCGCTATCAATAAAACACAATTACAAAATAACGGTGATATCACATATAAATTCAGTTTGCCGGTTAAAGACTGGAGTGGAGACTTAAGCTTTAATGGACAAGTGATGATGTATAGTTCTGGTAATAATACGTACGATCCAGCAACATATGACAACTATTATTATGACTCTGGTATTGTTATTGGTGATAACCATCCAGAAAATCATTTGGTAACGAAAGATGATGCATCAGAAGTAGAGAATATTCCATTCCAAACTGACTACACAATAAGCAAAGATATTCCACTAGGCCAACAAGAAGTAATCAGAGAAGGTGTTGATGGTAAGCGAGGTAAGTTATACACAGTCATCAAATATAATGGCAAAGACATTGGTAGAGTTTTAAAAGACACATATGATCAAGCACCTACAAATAGAGTGATAGCACTAGGTATTGGTGGCATGAATGACTCGAATATCGAAGGACCTATCGCGCCAGTTCTTGAACCTCAATTGTCAGGATCAAAAAATGTAAGTGGTGAAACAAGTCCAAATGCACAAGTGAAAATTCAAATCGGCGATAAGACATACACTGTTCAAGCAGATAATACTGGACGCTTTACAACTAATTTGCCGGATTATACATTACAACAAGGCGATATTGTTACAGCAACATCAACACTTGACGGTAAAACAAGCCAACCAGGAAAAGTAATTGTTCCAAGAGACGGACGTACACCATCGATTAAAACGGATGTTCAACGTGGTGTTGACGATTCCAATAATCCAGGTAGCTGGGTAACTATTACGAATGAAGAAACAGGAGAACAAATTAGTAGATTCTTCGTTCCCGATGGTGCAGCAGGACAAGATGGTCAATCTGTAAGAATTACTAACGATTACGTTGATCCTGAGACAGGCGATAATGTTATTGAGTTTAGTGATGGTCGTACAATTAGAATACCTAAAGGCGAAAAAGGAGATAATGGTGAAAACGGTGTAGATGGAAAAGACGGGAAATCTATCACAATTACTAGTACTTCTGTTGATCCAGACGGCAATACAATTGTACGTTTTAGTGACAATACAGAAATTACCATTCCTGCAGGTAAAGATGGTGCACAAGGTGAGAAAGGCGAATCGATTCGTGTTGATCATACAGATGTTAATCCAGAAACAGGTGATACAACTGTCACATTTACAGATGGTTCAGCAGTCACAATTCCAAAAGGACAAGACGGTAAAGATGGTCAGTCAGTAGGAATTAAGGAAATTGTACCTCTAGATAATGGAGATCAACGTGTTGTCTTCACAGATGGTAAAGAAATGATTATACCTAAAGGTGCACAAGGTGAAAAAGGCGACAAAGGTGAAGATGGCCAGTCAATCGGAATTGATAAAACAGAAACGTTAGAAAATGGAGACACGAAAGTCACGTTCACAGATGGTACATCGATTACGATTCCAAAAGGAGAAAAAGGCGACAAAGGTGAAGACGGTCAGTCAATCGGAATTGAGAAGACAGAAACATTAGAGAACGGAGATACGAAAGTCACGTTCACAGACGGTACATCGATTACGATTCCGAAAGGTCAAGATGGACGAGATGGCGTAGACGGTCAGTCAATTGGAATTGAAAAAACTGAAACATTAGAAAATGGAGACACGAAAGTCACGTTCACAGATGGTTCGACAATCACAATTCCGAAAGGTCAAGATGGACGAGATGGCGCTAATGGACAAGACGGTAAATCAATTACAATTGAAAAAATCACACCAAACGAAGATGGATCAACAACAGTAGAATTCTCAGATGGTAAGACATTGGATATTCCAGCAGGCAAAGATGGAGAATCAATCACAATCAAAGAAACAACTGTAGATCCAGAAACAGGAGATACGACAGTAGTCTTTAGTGATGGAAAAGAAATTGTAATTCCAAAAGGAGCAAAAGGTGACAAGGGCGAAGACGGTCAATCAATCGCAATTGAAAAGACAGAAACATTAGAGAATGGAGACACGAAAGTCACATTCACAGATGGTTCATCAATCACAATTCCAAAAGGCGAAAAAGGCGACAAGGGTGAAGATGGCGCCAATGGACAAGATGGTCAATCAATTACAATTGAAAAAATCACACCAAATGAAGACGGATCAACAACGGTAGAATTCTCAGATGGTTCGACAATTACGATTCCAAAAGGCGACAAAGGTGAAGATGGTCAGTCAATTAGAATTGATAAGACTGAAACATTAGAGAATGGAGATACGAAAGTCACATTCACGGACGGCTCATCAATTACGATTCCGAAAGGTCAAGATGGACGAGATGGTGTTGATGGAAAAGATGGTCAATCAATTACAATCGAAAAAATCACACCAAACGAAGATGGATCAACAACAGTAGAATTCTCAGATGGAAAAACATTAGACATCCCAGCTGGTAAAGATGGAGAATCAATCACAATTAAAGAGACTACAGTAGATCCAGAAACAGGGGATACAACAATTGTCTTTAGTGATGGAAAAGAAATCGTAATTCCAAAAGGTCAAGACGGCCAAGATGGTCAGTCAATCGGAATTGAAAAAACCGAAACATTAGAGAACGGAGATACGAAGGTTACGTTCACAGATGGTTCGACAATCACAATTCCAAAAGGAGAAAAAGGCGACAAAGGTGAAGACGGTAAATCTATTACAATTGAGAAAATCACACCAAACGAAGATGGATCAACAACAATAGAATTCTCAGATGGAAAAACATTGGATATTCCAGCTGGTAAAGATGGAGAGTCGATCACAATTAAAGAGACTACAGTAGATCCGGAAACAGGGGATACAACAATTGTCTTTAGTGATGGAAAAGAAATCGTAATTCCAAAAGGTCAAAACGGACAAGATGGAACATCAGTAACAGTAAAAGAAACAACACAAGATGAAGACGGAAATACAGTCGTTGAATTCACAGATGGTTCGACAATCAAGATTCCAAAAGGTGAAAAAGGTGAAGATGGTCAGTCAATCGGAATCGAAAAAACCGAGACATTAGAGAATGGAGATACGAAAGTCACATTCACAGACGGCTCATCAATCACAATTCCAAAAGGTCAAGATGGGCGAGATGGTGTTGATGGAAAAGATGGTCAGTCAATCGGAATTGAAAAAACCGAAACATTAGAGAATGGTGATACGAAAGTCACATTCACAGACGGTTCATCAATTACGATTCCGAAAGGTCAAGACGGAAAAGATGGTGTTGATGGAAAAGATGGTCAATCGATTACAATTGAGAAAATCACACCAAACGAAGACGGATCAACAACCGTAGAATTCTCAGATGGAAAAACATTAGACATCCCAGCTGGTAAAGATGGAGAATCAATCACAATTAAAGAGACTACAGTAGATCCGGAAACAGGGGATACAACAATTGTCTTTAGTGATGGAAAAGAAATCGTAATTCCAAAAGGTCAAGATGGACGAGATGGTGTTGATGGAAAAGATGGTCAATCAATTACAATCGAGAAAATCACACCTAACGAAGATGGATCAACAACAGTAGAATTCTCAGATGGAAAAACGTTAGACATCCCAGCAGGAAAAGATGGTCAATCAATTACAATCGAGAAAATCACACCTAACGAAGATGGATCAACAACAGTAGAATTCTCAGATGGAAAAACGTTAGACATCCCAGCAGGAAAAGATGGGGAATCGATCACAATTAAAGAAACAACTGTAGATCCAGAAACAGGAGATACAACGGTTGTCTTTAGCGACGGAAAAGAAATCGTAATTCCAAAGGGTAAAGACGGCCAAGATGGAACATCAGTAACAGTGAAAGAAACAACACAAGATGAAAATGGAAACACAGTCGTTGAACTCAGTGATGGTTCTAAGATTACAATTCCAAAAGGAGAAAAAGGCGACAAAGGTCAAGATGGCGCCAATGGACAAGACGGTAAATCAATTACAATCGAGAAAATCACACCTAACGAAGATGGATCAACAACCGTAGAATTCTCAGACGGAAAAACGTTAGACATCCCAGCTGGCAAAGACGGTGAATCTATCACAATTAAAGAAACAACACAAGATGAAAGTGGAAACACAGTAGTTGAATTCAGTGATGGTTCTAAGATTACGATTCCAAAAGGTCAAGATGGAAAAGACGGTGTTGATGGCAACGACGGTCAATCAATCTCAGTTGAAAAAACAGAAACATTAGAGAATGGAGACACGAAAGTCACATTCACAGATGGTTCATCAATTACTGTTCCAAAAGGCCAAGATGGAACATCAGTAACAGTGAAAGAGACAACACAAGATGAAAACGGAAATACAGTTGTTGAATTCAGCGATGGTTCTAAAATCACGATTGAAAAAGGTCGAGATGGTCAGGACGGAAAAGACGGTGTTGACGGAAAAGATGGAGAGTCAATCAAAGTTACGGGTCAACATATCGATAAAGACGGAAACACAGTCGTAGAGTTTAGCGATGGAAATACAGTTACAGTACCAAAAGGACAAGATGGAACATCGGTAACAGTGAAAGAGACAACGCAAGATGAAAATGGCAATACAGTCGTAGAATTCAGCGACGGTTCTAAGATTACGATTGAAAAAGGTCGAGATGGTCAAGACGGAAAAGATGGTGTTGATGGAAAAGACGGAGAGTCAATCAAAGTTACAGGTCAACATATCGATAAAGACGGAAACACAGTCGTAGAGTTTAGCGATGGAAACACAGTTACAGTGCCAAAAGGTAAGGATGGAACATCAGTAACAGTGAAAGAGACAACGCAAGATGAAGCCGGAAATACAGTTGTTGAGTTCAGCGATGGTTCTAAAATCACGATTGAAAAAGGTCGAGATGGTCAAGATGGAAAAGACGGTGTTGACGGTAAAGATGGTGAATCTGGAAATACAACAATCATCAATCACTATGTTGATAATTCAAACAATACAATTGTAATTATTAATGGAGAGCGTGAAGTTGTGATTCCACCAGTTAATGGTGCACCAATTACAATTAACTATTACTTTATCGACGTTAATGGCAACATCACTATTGTTTGTAAAGATGGTACAATCATAATTCCAAACAATCCAGAAGAACCAAATACGCCTGAAAATCCTGAAAAACCTGATTTAGATAGTGACTCAGACGCAGATAGTGACTCAGATGCGGACAGTGATTCAGATGCGGACAGCGATTCCGACGCAGATAGTGATTCGGACGCAGACAGCGATTCCGATGCAGACAGTGACTCCGACGCGGACAGTGATTCAGATGCGGATAGCGATTCTGACGCAGACAGTGATTCCGACGCAGACAGCGATTCCGATGCGGACAGTGACTCAGATGCAGACAGTGATTCGGACGCGGACAGCGACTCAGATGCGGACAGTGATTCCGACGCAGATAGCGATTCTGACGCAGATAGTGACTCCGACGCAGATAGTGACTCCGACGCAGATAGTGACTCCGACGCAGATAGTGACTCCGACGCAGATAGTGACTCCGACGCAGATAGTGATTCAGACGCGGATAGCGATTCAGACGCAGACAGTGATTCAGACGCAGACAGCGATTCGGATGCAGACAGTGACTCAGATGCGGATAGTGACTCCGACGCAGACAGCGACTCAGATGCGGATAGCGATTCAGACGCAGATGCAGATAGCGACTCAGATGCAGATAGCGATTCGGATGCGGACAGCGATTCGGACGCAGACAGTGATTCGGATGCAGACAGTGATTCAGACGCAGACAGTGATTCAGACGCAGATAGCGATTCGGACGCAGATAGCGATTCCGACGCAGACAGTGATTCGGATGCAGATAGTGACTCAGATGCAGACAGTGATTCGGATGCGGATAGCAATTCCGACGCAGAGAACGACTCAGAATCTCATAGCGACTCTGATGTAGATGGTAATTCATCTAAAGAAAATAGTAAGGATTTAGAAAAAGAGAAGGGTGATTTACCAGAAACAGGTAACACTAATTCAGCTGATCCAACATTATTTGGTGGATTACTCGCAGGTGCAGGTGCAGCAGCTTTATATGGTCGTCGTAAGAAAAAAACTAACGAAACTAAATAAACATAAATAGAAGAACTGCCAATAAGGTCAATGACTTTATTGGCGGTTTTTCTTATAGTGCGCCCGGCATGGGTAATAACTTGACGGTGAAAGTCCGTTACAGACTTGGTAGTAGGAACTGTTAGCGAAAGACAAGGGTGTCCATTGCGAAGTGGAATCTGAAGGAAGTCGGACGCAAACACTGGCACTGACGAACAGAAATATCATACAAGGCTATGTAGAATGGACGAATCTGCAAAACAAGATAAAGTCCGATACTACTCGAGTTCTATATGGAGAACCCACGAACTAGACGTAAAATATTACAAAAAATACGGTCTTGCCCGAGACAGTGAGATTAGCATTGCTTATTCACGAAAGAAGTACTGGAGGTTTTCAAGCACTAAAGAAGTTTATCGTGCTTTAACAACAAAACAACTCTACAGGTGAGGGGTTGAGACATAATAAATTTGTGTACTGGAAAACGGATAAACGGTGTCCAAAAAGCAGTATTTTCGACATAGTTGCCACTACTTCGGCGAAATTTGGGAGCACCACAGAAATCTCATGAGTGAGCAAATACTTTGTAGTAATGCCCGGCAAGGCTGACTAGATGTGTGACAAGCCAAGGGAGTAGTCAGATATCAGTCAGCTATTGCCAATGCATTAACATCATCGTTTAGTTCTGATCAAATTTTAACAGCTTGTGTCCAAACATCGAACTGGCTTACGCAAGATATTGAACAGCTAGGTACAGAGCATGTTTAATGTTGTGAGAGGACGAATAGTCAACTGATGGCTATTCGCCTACTCGATTTGTGACATAGTATTTAAAGTCTATAATTTCTGCAAATGCCATAATTGATAATATTCATGTTGGTTGTTAATCAATGATTCATGAGAACCTTGTTCTACAATTTCACCATCTTTAAGGACATATATCATATCAGCATTTTTAATTGTAGATAATTTGTGTGAAATGATGATAGCTGTTTTTCCTTCATCATGTATTAGTGCATCTATATTTTTCATGATTTTGGTTTCTGTAATACTATCTAAAGCACTAGTAGCTTCATCAAAAATAAAAAATGTGGGATCTTTTAAAAAAGTTCTAGCAATGGATAATCTTTGTGCTTGTCCTCCTGATAAATTAGCGGCTTCTTTTTCGAGCATTGTTTGAAACTGATTCGGCAAGCGTTGAATAAAGTCAAAACATTCCGCTTGTTTACATGCGTGAATTAATTCTTCTTCAGTTCGAGATTGGTTAATCCCATTTTTTAAATTATTTGTGATGGTGTCCGCAAAAAGAAATGTATCCTGTGAGACATATCCAATTGAACGTCTCATTTCTGACAATTGAATATCACCTATATTTTGTTGATCAATTAAAATCTCCCCGTCACTCGCATCATAGTACCGTGCTAGTAGTTTTCCGAGCGTACTTTTACCGCTACCACTTTCACCAACAATCGCTATTTTTTGTCCTTTTGGAATTTTCAAGTCTATGTTTTTTAAAGAAACATTTCTAAATCCGTATTGAAACGTCACATTTTTCATAGTGATGTGATTTTCAAAGGTAAAGGGTAAGGACTGATTAGATAGATTGTTTTCTGTATCTAAATCGGTAATTTCTGCGATACGTCTTGCTGCAACAAATGAAGATTGTAGGGAAGGCTGAATATTAATCAGTCTTTCGATCGGATCTAAATAATAAACCATTAGCACATTAAAAGCTAATAGACTCCCTAGAGACATGTAGTTTTGTATGACTAAGTAGCCACCTAGCCATAAAATAACAATACTGATGATCAGTTTTAAAAAGTTATTATAAGTTAACTGTATATTAGAAAAGCGACCTAATTTAAGTAGATTTTCAATGAATTGGTTAAACTTACTGACGCCTTTTTGATAGGTGTCTTCTTCAGATTGATAGCTTTTAATGGTTGCATTACCTTCAAAAGACTCGATTAAGTAAGAACTTAATTCCGCTTCGTTTTCAGACGCCTTTTGATTATATTTTTCGAACGGTTTTTTGAACACATATGCACCAGCAATGAATAGTGGAATGAAAATAACAGTTACGAGTAACAATAAAGGACTTTGCATATAAAGTAAAAAGGCACCCACAATAATCATCAAAGTATCAACTAATAGTGTGACGGTTGATGAGGAGAGGACCTCTCGTATTTTAGAAATATCCATAAATCTTTGTAAAATTTCTCCACTTTTACGAGTATCAAAGAAATTCGTAGGTAAATGTAGCACATGATAAAAATAATCTTTCATTAAATTGATATCGATTTGTAAGCTTAATTTTAGAACGAATTGGTATCGTATATACATAATGATGGTATTAAGAATGTATATGGACAATATTGCAAAACCAAATAGATGAAGGTTGCTAATTAGGTTGGATGGAATAATATGGTCTGTTAAATATTTAAAGAATAGGGCGCCAAGTATACCGACACCATTAATGAGTATGGAAAATAGCGTAATAATAATTAAATGTATATAGTTCTTTTTGAAAACATCAACAAAGATATGGATATAAGAGGGTGCATCATTCTCAGTAGTAAAATCATCACGTTTTTCGACTAATAGAAGAATATTTGTCCATATATTTGAAAATTCTTCAGCCGTTAAATGATACTTTCCTTTTCCAGGGTCGACGATAAAAAATGTCTGCTTTTTAATTTTTTCTATAATCACAAAGTGTTCATAGCCTTGTTGATTAATGATGTGTGCAATGAATGGACAAGATACGTGTTCTAAGTCGGATATACTATCTGCTTGCACGCCTGTTAATTGAATACCAATTTTGTCTGCTGCCTGAATTAAGCCGTAAAGATTTGTACCCAGTCGGTCTGTTTTTGCCCATTCTCTTAATCTAGGAATAGAAACGTTTTTTCCAAAATATTGAGAAATCATAGCTAAACAAGTGGGACCACAATCTTTTTCATCATACTGCTCAATGTATTTAACTTTTTTCATATACGACTCCTATTCAATATGTAAAATTAAAGGATAGGGAGTGGGGATGAAAGGTCACTTTCTAAAAAACATTCCATTGTCCCACCCGACTATCCATTATAATTGATTATTTACGATTGTTTGATTTACGTCCGCTTGGTCTAAGAACAGAGCCATAGTCATGAATAATTTTGCTAAAATTTTTAAAGAAATCGCCACCGTTAACTTGTTTCAATTCAGATACATTTAATGTTTTCATAAATGATTCCTCCAATAAAAGATTGTTTTTTAGATTATCCATTTGCAAGACCATCAGCAAAGCTACGAACACCGCCAGCAACTTTACCAGCTACTCTACCAGTCCAACCGTTTTTGTTAGTGTCACCTTCCCAGTCGTTTAAACCGTCAGAAAAACCTTGACGCATGTCAGAAAGACCGCCTTTAACGCTATCCCAAGCATTACCACCATTAATATTTTTTAACTCAGATACATTTAATGTTTTCATAAAATAATACCTCCGATTAAATGATATTTTTTAATAATGTCCAATGGAAAAGTCAGCAACAAATGTTCAAGTATAACTGTTAATTTATGACAAGTGAAGGAGCACCTCCTCAATAACTAAGTTCAACTTTATTATGGAACAAAAATATTAAGTGCGTATGAAGATGTTCTTAATTAAATTTAAAGATTATATTTAGAGATATTTACTGACTAGAAAATAAAATAAGCAAAG
>NZ_PPRF01000059.1:0-20968 GCF_002902145.1 Staphylococcus rostri
GCAACTAAGCGCTTGAATTCTGCATATTTGATTGTTACTAAGTCCATTCCGTCATCCTCCTATAATGTGTTATAATTGTGCTGGATATTTTTTTTAATTGTTTGACTGATTCGCAATTGCCGTTGCTTATCAGTCTTTTTTTAATTCTTTCAGCACATAACATGTACCGAAATATGTTATAAGCTCCGAGAACAACACCCACCACAACAGCGTCGTTAGATAAACACCGTTGAACGCCAATACGGTTGTTAATATCAGCGCTACTGAAAAAGTCATTAAGCATGGTATAAGTGCTTTCATGATTTCTCACCACCTTTCACATGTACTTGAAGCGCTCGATTTCTTTAAAATTATCTTCAAGCCATTTTTTCATCTTGCTACCTACAAACATGTACTCATCATTGTTGTTAATAGGATAATGACCGAATTCTTCAATCTCTTTTCGGAATTTAGGTATTTTCAAAATGTTGTCATTGACCCACTTTCTTCCTCTGCCGACTTCATTCATAAGGTCATCCATGTACCAATATGTTTTTGTCATTTGAACCACTCCTTTCTGATATAATTTAATAAAAAAGGTGGTACACTTATGGAATTTTTTCAATCCGTTTTAGTCTCGAATGTTATCGCTCTTTTAGCGTTTGCTGCATCTATTTACTCAATCATTTATACTCGTTCTCAAAACAAGTTTCATTTTGCCGTAACCGATATGTCTGTAGATAAGAAAGACGGGTATATTGATTTTAGTTTTGCTGTTGTAAATGATTCGCCTAAATCTCATTTTCTAAAAGATTTAATTTTTCTAGATGAAAATCTCAATGTTATGAAGCATATAGAAGTAGAACCTATTGAGTCTTCGGACTTGTTCAGTAGCCTATCAGACCAAATATTGATAGATGGGCAGTTGAATAATCCAGAGCTAATATTGCCGAATAATTTCGAAAGGTTTTCATATAATTTTTACACCGTTCCTAAATACGTGAAGATTGTTTCTAACGAACGTATAGACAAGTTTCGAAAATATGTTTTAGTCTCTACCGATTCTTACGAGTGTTATTAGAATAGCTATATTCATGATTAAATGAATAAGTAGTAAACTATTTGTAAGTACCATTGGAATCACTCCTTTAATATTTGTTGGGCTATACTTTTCTCATCTCCTTGTGAAGGGAGGTGGAATAGATGGAACAGTATCACCATTTAGTTGTGTTTGATGATGATTGGTCAATTGATAGGGCTAATGATGCTCTTAAAAATGGCTGGGAGTTAATTCATGTTGGAACTAAAACAGATGGTTTGCTTGATAACAGTCAAGCAGTTTGCAGAACTGTCTTCATCTTTGGCCTTAACAAAGAACAGTATGACAATTATCTTGAAACCATGAACCAACCATTGATAGTTGACGATATTATCGACGAAGACTAGCTTTTAACTGTTGTTCTCTGTCTACTAGATGGAGAACTTCTTTTATTTCTATATAAGAAATTTTTTCTTCTTTTAACTTTCTGTTAATCGAACTTCTCAATCTTCTTTGAGCTTCATTCAATTTTTCTTTAGCAAGTTTCAAACCCAATAGCATATTGTGTTCTTTTTCTTTCTGCATTGCTATACCTCCTTGCGCTCTATTTTTTGGCTAAGTGCTAAAAGTTCAATTCTTCTTTTGATGTAATTGTATTTATTGCTGAGATTCTGTATACTCCTATCTTCAATCAGCTTACTTATAACTTCTTCAAATGTTTCGCTTTCATCCATAACCTTTGCAATATGTTTATCTACTAACTGATCTAACTCTTCAGATAAATTTTTGAAATGATTTGTTTTCATAGTTCGTCACTCCTTAAATTGATTGTTTTTCTATCATCGGTAGGATGTCGTTGTCTTTTAGTAAGTCGTAAATGAATAATCTACCTTTTTGCGTCCACTTAGTATTCATGCGAACCGATGTGCTACCGTCTTTATGTTCAATCTCCGTTGTAGAAGAATGTGTGTAACCTTTGTCATGTAGATTTGAATAAAGTAACCATTGTCCTGATTGTTTGTACTGAACCTTTAAGTCGTGTAATAACTTGTTAAGCGCTTGAGCCGACATACCATAATCTTTTGCGATTTGTCCGACTGTTACTAAACTCTTGTTATTTAAAATAGTGTCTAAATAAGATGCTTTCGGTTCGTATTCAGCAATCTTTTGTTTTTGCATATTGTTTTCAAGTTGCAATGCCTGTTTTTCTTTCTGTTCTTCAATCCAAAGTTCAGCACGTTTAACTGGGTCATCTATCATGTAACTTGCAATAGGTTGAGCAAGACGCTTTTCCATCTCATTAAACTTATTAATGTAAGCTATTTTGAATTCATTATGACCTTGAATATTGAACATGTATAAAGTAAAACCATCTTTAGTTAGCAGATATTCTTTATAACTTCTGCGTTGACCTTTAACCTTGTAAGTGCTTGGTATTATTAGAGAACGGATATTTCCGTTTTCTAAAATCATAGTTTCTAATGCTTCAATAACATCTGCATGCCTTCTTCCTAATTCATTTGCTACTACTCGGCTAGAAACAACTGCTCCTAATCCTTCATTGTTTTGGATTTGAATTTCTTGTAGTACTTGCATCCGGCATCACTCCTTTAAACAGTTTTTTCTCTTTTCTTTTTGAATGCTAAAATAACTGATTTCTTTTTATCATTCATGAATACGAAATTTTCGTATTCATTACCTAAAAAAATATCATCGTATTTAACATTAAAAGCGTCCATGTACTTAGAAAGTAAACTATCTTTTATGTTCGTTGAGTCTCTTTCCATATTTTGAATCGTACGAGACGATACTCCAAAAAGCTTTCCTAGTTCTTCTTGCGTCATACCATAATCTATTCTTAACTCTTTTAATGTTTTCAAGTTATCACCGCCTTTCTGTGACACTAATATAATACGAAAATTTCGTATTGTCAACAACAAATACGTTTTTTTCGTAAAAAACTTTACTGTGATTAGAAAATTTCGTATAATACGAAATAAGGAGGTGTTATAAATGGATAAAGAAAGAAATAAAATCATTGCCAGTAATATAAGAAAATATATAAATGAATCTGGAATGACTCAAAAGAAATTGGCTGAAAAAATCGGTATACAACCCTCAACTATGAGTGACTATTTAAATTTACGCTCCAATCCTTCTCATGGTGTTATCCAAAAAATTGCTGATGTATTCGGTATTTTAAAAAGTGACATAGATACCACGTATAAAGTCAGTAACGGGATTACCACTATATATAACCAACTTACAAATGAACGTCAAAAGCGTGTACTAGACTTTGCTAATGAACAATTAAATGAACAAAATAACAAAGTTTTACATATCAATTCGAACAACATCGTATCAGAAGAAGTTGTCGTTTATGGCTATGCATCAGCCGGTACAGGCGAAACACTTATAGATGATGTTAAATTCAAAACACATTATCGAGGACATATACCAAATCATGACTTTGCGCTACAGGTAAACGGTGACTCAATGGAACCGTTATTTGAGGATAAAGAAGTTATCTTTATAGACAAAACTAAACAAATAAACAGTGGTCAAATTGGCATTTTTATAATTAATGGAGAAGCTTTTTTGAAAAAAGTGTTTATCAGTGATGAAGGAATAAGATTAGTATCTTTAAATCCTAAGTACCCTGATTTATTCTTTGATAAAAACCATGATGTTGAAGTCGCAGGAAAAGTTATTTTATAGTTAAAGGAGAACTGAAAAATGAAAGAATTACCTAAAAATAGATTAACATTCAAAGAAAGTATGATTGAAAGTCAATATTTAGCCACTAAAACAAAAGAAGAAAAGAAACAATACAAGCAACTATCTGTTGAAGACAAAAGAGAAATTTTAAAAGAATACCATAGTAAACCTAGAAAAGAAGTAAAATTTGAAAGTGAAATCAATAAATCTGACGAAAACTTATCTAAAGTCTACCAAAGATTTAGCGAAATAGGAGTAGAGGATTTGTTTGGTACAAAAAAAGAAGTGAAAGAACTACCTATGATTTTAAAAGATAACGAAAACATAATGTATGTAACTTCGGGATTGTACAATAATAATACCTACTTAATAGTATGTACTGATCTAAGATTGTTATTCTTAGATAAAGGGATGATATACGGTTTGAAATTTCATGAATTTCCATTCGAGAAAATCAATTCCGTTTCGTATAAAAAAGGACTTCTTTTTGGCGAAATAATTATACATCACGGTTCATCAAGCATCACTATAGGTAGCATAGCAAAAAATACTGTATCTAGAATGGCAGAAACAATACAAGAACAAATCTCTATTCGTGAAAGTTCTATGAAACCATCTAAATCTGAAAAAATGAGTTTTTCTGTTGCTGATGAATTAATAAAATATAAAGAATTATTAGATGTCGGAGTAATTTCTCAAGAAGAGTTCGATAAGAAAAAACAACAATTATTGCATATTGATTAACAGCGCCTATATGGCGTGAGGAGGATGAGGGATGGAAGAGAACGCACCTTTAGAAGCAGCAGTTAATAATTTTAAAAAGATTCAAAATAGTGGGATTTACAAATTTAAATATATGAATTCATGGTGTCTTGAATATTCAGAGTTTTTATTGGATGAAGTTAGATTGTTAAAAGAAAACAAAAGTTACACCAGATATAAAAAAGGCACTATAATTTATGTAAAGTTAGGTGTTAATGTGGGCAGAGAGTTTTCTGGAAACCATTTTTGTATGGTACTTAATAATCACGATTCAAATAAAAATCCAATATTAACGGTAGTTCCACTTACATCTTCCAGAAGTAAATTCAATGTGCATATCGAAGAAGATTTGTTACCTTTAGTATTGGAAAAAATGGACGCAACGGGTAAGGATTTAGCTAAAAAAATCATGAACAATCTTGAAAAGGTGTCAAAAGCCGAAAACCCATACGATCAAAAATTACTTGATGAAAACAAATCGCTGAATGACGACTTCAAAAAATATTCGAAGGTTCGCAAAAGATATGAGCGATTCAAGTATAAAAAGACCTACGCTAATGTTTTAAATATCACTACAATCAGCAAGGATAGAATATCGAAAATTAATAGGTATGACCCTGCCGGAGAAATATCATATACAAAAGAAACGGTAGATAAAATTGAAAATAGTATAAAAAATAGATTTCTTAGTTAAATAGCTTGTACTACACTCTCTTTGATGGTATATTACATATATACAAAACAAGCCGCTGAAATATTTGCGGCAAGCTTCAAATTAGACAAGTCGCTGAAATATTTGCGACATGAGAGGGTGCATCTGCGCTCTCTCTTTTTTTATACAATTTTCCAGGTACCCCACCGTACCCTTATTATTTTTTACCCCTCCACTCTGGAAAGAAGTTTTATAAATTTTATCCAAGAGGAACTATCGTATACGTTAAGTTTGGAGTTAATGTGGGCTCTGAATTTTCTGGTAATCATTTTTGCGTCGTTTTAAATAAAAATGACAATAAACGCAACGAACTTATTACTGTCGTTCCACTTACGTCAAAAGATACAAAATTCACGATAAGACTCGAAGAAAATTTGGTTTCAAAAGCAATTGAAAAACTAGAGCATGATGGATTAATATTACACGATGATTTAACAAGAATCAAAAGTTTACACGAAGGTTTTATTGAGTCTGATGCTGATTCCAAAAATTCAAAAACTGCTTTAGAGAAAAAACTCAATAACATCGAAGAGGATTACGAACAACTTGCCAAAATAATTAAAAGGTATGAAAGATTCGCTGGTAAACTTACATATGCTATACCTAACCAAATTGTTACTATAAGCAAAAATAGAGTAACTACACTAAATAAATACGATCCAACTGGTCATATATCATTTAGTGAGAACACTTTGAAAGTTATAGAAGATTTCATTAGAATCCATATTTTATCTAATTAACTTGACGTTCTCTATAATCAATTGATATAATGAATATGTAAATATCCGGTATCCAATCCGGCTGACCAGATGATAAAACATCTGGTCTTTTTTTGTATAGTTAACCGTCTGAAATCCGGTACGGTTAATACCATAATGAAATAATTTTGAATATACTGGGTAGCCCGCCTGCCCTATATATTTTTTAAACACAAACAGAACATACGTTCTAAAAGGAGTGAAGAGAATGAGTGTTAAAAAATACAATGGTAACAAATGGTATTATGATTTCGGCTATGAAGGAAAGCGATATAAAAAGAAAGGTTTTAAAACAAAAAGAGAAGCAACTGAAGCTGAAACTATAGCTAAAAATAAACTAATGCAAGGTATAGCTATTAATAATAAAAGTTCCTTTATCGAGTATTATGGGCAATGGATTGAAGTTAATAAAAAGAATGTAATTACAGATAAAGCATACCAGACATATGTTAATGCTATTAATCAGTTTAAAAAATTTTTAGCAACTGAAAACCTAGACGATATTACATTGAACAACTTCTCGACTATTTTATATCGTAAATTTATTAAATGGTATAGCGCTAATCATGCAACTGAATCGGTCAAAAAGATACACAATTGTCTAAAAGCGTCTTTGTCTGATGCGGTACAAGAAGGACTTATTTACAAAGACCCCACTTATAAAGCGATTATTAAAGGCAAAAAACCCAGTCAACCTGAAGAAGATAAATTTATGAGTATAACAGATTATAAAAATTTAAAAGCTTATGTAGCTAATGTACCTATACAATCGTATCTTTTTATCTACATTTTAGTTATTACAGGTGGACGGTTTGGAGAAGTTCAAAAACTAGCAACTGATGATGTTGACTACTTAAAAAATACAATTCATTTAAGAGGTACAAAAACAGAAACATCTGATCGTATTGTTGACATTCCACCTGAAGATATGAAAACTTTACGGAAAACATTATCAGAAATGCCCATCAATATGAATAAGCAAATATTCAACACTGGTCATTCATTAATAACAAATAATGCTGTTACAAAAGTTCTTCAAAAATTCTGTTTAGAAAATAGAATTGGCAACTATACATTGCACTCAATCAGACATACACATTGTTCTTATTTATTACACGGTGGTGTGTCAATTTACTATATTTCTAAAAGGCTTGGACATGCCAACATAAAAACAACATTAGAAGTTTATTCTCATTTATTAGAAGAAACTGCGACAGAAGAAAAGCAAAAGACTATTAACCTAATTAAAAGTATGTAGTGAACGTCCCCGAGACGTTCCCAAAATGCTGTAACCGTTGAAATATAAGCGCTCAATGACTCCCTCCGTTTCCGCTAAGATAAAAAGAACACTGTTACGGCAGTGTTCTTTTTTGTTATGTTCAGGTTTTTTTGGCCGAATTGAGATAGAACGTCCCTAAATAAATTTTTTTGGTCAATTCATGGTCAATCTTATTTAAATCTATAACAAGTTGACCAAATATTGACCATGTGTATTAATCTTCACCTAATAGCTATTTTACTAGACTTGTTACTGCTATTATTTTCGCTTAGATAGAAAGGCCACTGTTTTTACTTAATTTAGTATATTGTTGTCTATTTAAAACATCGCCAATTTTGCGCATAAAAACTCCCCACTTTCACTAAGCGGGGAGCTTGGCTTTTGTATTACTGTCTTCACTGAATCATTTCAATATTTATTTAAAAATGATGTACAATCCTACCTCGATATAAAGCATAGCCATTGCATAGTTCGCTACAGTTTTAATCTTTGTTTTAGTTAGATTTGTCATTTTTCATTACCTCGTATTATAATTACGTTGAAGGGATTTAATCCCCAACCAATATGCTATTGTTGAAGCAATCGTCGAAAATCCTATGCAGTCGTTTCGGAAAGTTCTGCTCTTGGATCCAATGACGATTGCTTTTACTTATTCATCAACATATATACAATCATTCCAATACACACGATAATTACTGTAATATTATAACCAATCGCAAGTATATCCTTTTGTGTATTTGTCATAGCTATTCCCCCACTATGATATTAATAATGAACTTGTACATGCTTAATGTCATTATTAATTATAACATGCTTAACACTCTATTTTTCTAGCTGTTTTTGATACTTATACAATTTTTCAGCTGTACCTAATGAAATACCATCCAGTGAACGTTTTCCATTTCTCAAATCTGAAATACGTCCCTGCGATACACCTGTTTCTTTACTAATCTTGTACCCTGAAATATTGCTCTCCAATAGTTTTTCTATCTCTTTTCTTAATTCACTCATCATTATTTACGGTTGTTTTTTCTCTCTAATTTTCTATCTAAAAAGAAAAAATGCGTTTTCCTCCCTATCATTAAGAGTAAAGGCATGCTTAGTATAAACAGTGATAAATAGATGTCTTGAATCATACTTGAAGCCTCCATATAAAAATAGTATTATGAATGTGTAGGGAGGCACCTATAGCCTCCACATAATGTTATTCTTTGTTGTTCGGCTGTCGGTCTAAATAACCGAGATGCCATAATCTAAGTTGTTTTAGAACTCCTGGGACTATCAGTAGGGCGAATACTGTATGTTCCAGGAGTTCATGTATTATGTCGCGCATAAGGCGTCACCTCCTTACACATTAAATGTAAGTCGTAAAAGAGCTTACATGTATCACTATACTACCCAATTGGAATACTAACAATACTTTTTTACTATATACAACCTATTTGTTTAGGAAGTATATGACAAGTCCTACAACTAACAATGTCACCAAAAACTTTACTTTTTCTTTTCCGGTTGTTTTTCTAACTTTCACTGTTACTTTCATTCATGTCCCTCTTTCCCTACGATTAACATATTGCTGGTCTCTAACTTAATCGGCTGTTCTTGCTGTAGTAATTCTGTCATTAATTCTGGCATGGTTACTGGATGGCTTTGATGGATCACCGCTTGCGTTAACTGTTGGCGATAATGTCTATAACAGTAGTCTGTCATTGCAACGCGATACGTGTATGTTTCATTTAATCCAAAGTCTACAACGCGATCATATTTTGGACGTGACATATCAATGGTGTAATCGAATCCTGACCAAAATTGAAACAAGGTTGGATCTTGTGATGCATCCAATATCGCTTGTTGCTCCTTCACGATGAGTTGGGCAGCTGAGTGCTCAATTAAACGCTTAATGTCAGCGCCTTTTAATGCGATATCTAAAGGTTTATCTGGATGAGGATATACGTGATAAATATCTTTATTGTGAATACTACCTTCGAGCCCTTTTGATGTCGGTAATGGCAAGTGCACACATGTGATGTCACATGATACTGCCTGTTTTATCGCATCGCTCAATAGCTGAATAAATGGATGACGTTGTTGTAACAGTTCAGCAAATGACTCGAATCCTAGATGTATTGGTGTTGAATGTATCACTTCATTTTCCCACTTACGAACGGCTTTACGGTCATAATGTGTGACCTTTAATAACGATGCACTTTCTTCATAAGACTCTAAATGAACGATTTCTGGTGTAACTGCTAAAAGTTCGTTCGTATTGCGACGCTTACGAAACTTCACATCTACGTGTATCAGCTTTTCTGCATTTTGCCCTGCTTGAACAAAGGCAGTCCGTCCTTCACAATCCACTTTTGTCTCGTATTCATGCCCTGTAATCATCAAGTCAACGATTCCCGCTTCACGCATAATGGTTTGCGCTTGATTATCGATATTCGCTTCACTTGATTCTCTTTCTTTAAAACGATTGCCATGATACAGCACGATTAAAAAGTCAGGCTCTGCAACTTCATGAATGTAACGAATCCATCGCTTAGCAGCTGTCGTAGCATGTTCCACCGCAATATCATTTTCCATTTCGATATTTTCATTGCGTACTAAATCATCCGACGTTAAGCCGACTACCGCAATACGTACGCCATCAAATTCTTTCAATAAATATGGCGTCGAAAAGTACGGTTCTTTAATCATCGCATACGTGATATTGGCAGATAACCAAGGAAAACGTGCTAAAGCGACCGAACGATTGAGGAAGTCTAATCCAAACTTGAAGCCACTTGCACTCATACCGCTTGCATCGTAATTCATCGCATTCATAAGTTTAATCATTGGATGACGTTTATATGGCGCAACAACCGCATAGTAAAACGACACGATACTCCCTGCTAAACTTCCACCATTGTCCAATAGTAGCACATTTTTATATTGTTCACGTACTTGTTCAATATACGTGCCTGCACGATAAATATGCGATTCAGCATCTCCATCAAGTATACGGCTATGCATGTCGGACGTTGCTAATATTTGAATATGGACTTCATCATTTTGACGCATGGCTGTTCCCCTCACCTTTATACATAATCCCTTCTATTTTAACATAGCGACAATATGCAGAACGAAAAAATTGGATAAACATCCCGGTGTCTCATTTCAACTTTACGTCTCCATCAAACATTTTTGGAATGTCTATCCAACCTTATATGAAATATTTTCTTTTAATATTCAACTGCCCATTAACCGATTTGAATATGTTCTTTCGGATAATGATATTTCGCAGCTTCACGGTTACCACTAATCATAATAATAAATGATATTAAGCCGACACGTCCGACAAACATCAAAATCATCAACACGACTTTTGACACACTGCCTAGTTCAGAAGTAATCCCTGTTGATAGACCGCACGTTCCGAACGCTGACATGATTTCGAAATAAATTTGAATAAAGTCAACGCGTCCTGCTTCGTTTAACATAATGATGAATGTCCCTGCAAAGGTAAACAAGACTGCGATAATAAATACCGCAAATGAACGTTGAATGTCCTGAACATGAATCTCTCTATTAAAGACTTTAATTGCCGATTTTTCAGCGTTTGGTTTGTAATTCAAAATAAATAATATTAATATCGCAAACGTTGTTGTTCGAATACCGCCACCAACTGAGCTAGGAGATGAACCGATAAACATGAGTCCCCCCATCAATAGATTGGTTGCATCTGAAAATTGTGCGACATCAAATGTTTGTAACCCTGCACTTCGGGTTGTAACAGATTGAAACAGTGCATAGAAAAATGTTTTATGCCATGTCTCACCTGCAAAAACGCCTTTTGTTTCAATAAATAAAATACCGAGTGTTCCTAGCACAAGAATTGCCAAATATGTCACGGTTGTCACTTTTGTAAAGAGTGAAAAACGGAAATTGGGAATTCTATTTTTAATATAGGCTTTAATTTCTAATAACACAGGGAAACCAATCGACCCTAATACGATTAAGAACATCACAATTGTTTGAACGAAATAATCGTTTGCATACGGAATAAGCGAGTCGCCTGTAATGTCTAGCCCACCATTCGTTGTTGCGGAAATCGAGACAAAGACGCCTTGCATGATGGCTTCCTTCAAGTTATGCAAATCTCGATAAAAGTAGAATGTTAGTAATGTTGCGCCAACAAATTCAATCACTAATATCGCACGTATAATGTCAAAAATAAGTCTTACTGTGCCGCTCATTGAATCTTTGTTGTTATCCAACATGATTAACTGGCGCTCACGAATACCGATGTGCTTACCTAAGACAACCCACAGCAATGTACCGATTGCCATAACGCCGATACCACCTGTATTCAATATAAATAATAGAACGATATAGCCGAATGCTGAGTACGTTTCAGAAATATTTACAGGGGTTAGGCCTGTTACACTCACGCCGGAAACAGCGACAAAAAGTGTATCAATAGGTGCGACTTTCACACCTGGCTTATGTACGCCCGGCAAGTTCAACAATAAAAATGCGCCGATAATTGCAAAGAGATAATACATGACAATCCCTTGTTGCGGACTGGCCTTTTTAAACAATTGATTAATGATTGACACGATGATTCACTCCAACGTTTTACAGATCAAATGAGATATTTTTAACCTCACCCTCACGCAATACTTTTAATTTGATTGGTTTACCTTTATCTAAGTGATTGAATAATTGCTGACGATAAACAAGTCTGTCTTTGATTGGTTTACCATCAAATGCTGTAATGACATCGCCTGTTTTCAAGCCTGAATCACGCGCTACGCTATCTTTGGCAATATCTTCTACAACAACGCCTTCTTTGACTTTGTCATCAATACCAAACGTATCACGTTCATTTTGTGAAATGACTGCAACATCTTTTAAGCTAATTTTGGTATTTGGGTGGTCGATTTTGCCGTCTTTTTCAAGTTTTTTAGCAACCTTCTCTGCATCATTAATTGGAATTGCGAACGCCATCCCTTCAACATTTGGCATGCTGATTTTTAATGACGCAATACCGATTAACTGACCGTCTTGATCGACAACAGCACCACCTGAATCACCCGGATTAATAGGTGCATCAACTTGGAACGCATGAACTAGCATATCATATTCATTATTTTTGTCTATATCAATGGGTACATTACGGTCCAATCCTGAAACGATACCTTCTCCAACAGTGTTTCTAAAGTCCATACCTAGTGGGTTCCCAACAACTAGGACTGGTTCGCCTAAAATAAGATTGTTCGCATCTCCACGCTTGATTGGTTTTAGCTGATCTCCATCCACATCTGATGCTTTGACAGTCATCACAGCAATGTCTGACCACTTATCTGCGCCAACAACTGTACCGGTTACTGTCTTACCATTGGCATACGTTAATTCATGTTGCTTTTTATCGCCGACTACGTGTGCATTCGTTAAAATATAAAGTAAGTCGTCTACTTTTTTGTAGACGACACCTGAGCCACTTTCATTCTGTGGTTGCGCTTGTTGTTCCGCATCTTGTACGGTTTCTGGTGTAACTTCCTGATTGTTTTCAACTGCAACGACAGATTTCGTAGCTGCATTGGCAATTTCCATTGTGCGTGTAACGTTCTTATCTTTGCCAGCCTTAGATTGAACGTCTTCAATCGCTGCTTGTTCATTATTATCACTGCCATTTACATTATGAAAAATTGCAAATAGTAATATCAAGATTAATAACGCACCGAGTACGATAAGGATTTTCGCCCATTCACGTGTTATAAATTGGGTGACCTTTTCAGTCCAATCTTTTTTCGCCGTGTAGTGATGACGTTGCTTTTCTTCTTGAACGTCTGCGTTTTGCGTAACAGCCTCATCTTGCCCTGTTTTAGATGCTTGTTCTGTTTTTTCACGCTGAATTTCATTCGCTTGTTGTTTGTATAGATTTTGTTGTACGCGCATCTGTTCTGTCGCTGGCTGGTCGTTCTGCACGACATCTGTTGTCTCCGTTGTCGTACTTGATGTCTCTGACACCTTCGCACTCTGTGAATCAGCGTCGAGTTTTGACTGCGCGGACACAGGCTTGTCTTGCTTCGGTTCATCATGTGTCAGCTTTTCAATACGTGCTTTTCGCAAGTTATCCTTCACACGCTCCTCGTTGTTCTTTACTTGCGCCTTTTCCTTCTCAGCCTTTAGCGCATCTGCCTTCTGCTGTTCTTTAATGCGTGCCTCACGCTCTTCATTATGAAAAAACTCACGACGTTTGCGTCTGTATGAACGTCGTGGGATCACATGCTTTTTGTCTTGATCCATTGCGCGCCCTCCTTCAATACCTTTGTTACTATTATGCCATATTCAACTCTAAAATTCCGTAATATTTCATTACCAATATTAAAAAAATAACATGATTACGATTCGAATTAAACGAATATCTATAATCTAATTTTAGCCAAATAAAAACACACGCATTGCGAATAACTGCAACGACGTGTGTTCGTATCATTTGATTATGACTGATGCTTTTTGTTGTTAACAACTGATGTGAACCAACCGATTACGACAAGTCCAATCATGACTACCCAGAAAATGATTTGCCATGTTGCTGAGTGTGGGAAGTCGTGTGGTAAGACACCAATATCTTCGTGAGCCAATACTAGAATGACTAACTTGATACCTACCCAACCAACAATCGCGAATGCAGCACCTTCTAAACCTGGGTATTTGTTTAGGAATTCTACAAAGAATGTTGCTGCAAAACGCATTAAGATAACACCGATTAATCCACCTGTAAGCATAACACCGAATTGTCCGGCGTCCATACCACCAAAGTGAATACCAATCTTAGGTAAAGTCACAGCAATGGCAAGCGCTGCAAGCATTGAGTCGATGGCAAAAGCAATATCTGCAAATTCGACTTTCGCCACTGTACCCCAGAATTCTTTGGCGCTAACTTCTTTTTCAAAGTCATGTGTATCGTCATTCAGTGATTCCTCTGAATGATCGGCACCTTTTTTACTAAAGAACTGATACAGGTTCTTAGCTGACATAAAGAGTAGATATGCCGCACCTGCTGCTTGAATCCACCAGAAGTTCGCTAAAATACTGATTAGGAACAATGCGATAAAACGAAAAACAAAGGCACCTAGTAAACCGTAAAACAGTGCTTTTTTACGTTGTTTTGGTGGTAAATGTCTGACCATCACGGCCATTACGATGGCGTTATCTGCTGCAAGTAAGCCTTCTAAAAAGACTAATACAAGGACAACCCATCCATACGATAAAATTAAACTTGGATCCATTAAAGATCCCTCCTCTTTCATACATGCATATGCAATTTCTTTTGGGCAAAATTAAAGAGACCTATGCTAAATAAATAGCAAAGGTCTCACTTAGCATCTCTATATGCCCACTTTACCGGAAGAATATCTCTTCGTAATGACGACAAAGTGTTATTAACGTCTGAATACGTTAATCAAGTTACTCCCCTCTGACATAGCTGTCATAGGTATTTAATTTATGCTTAAGTATTATAACAGAGTTTTAAATTAAATAATAGCCAAAAGTTGAAGAAATCACGACATTGCCATATTATATCTCAACAAAACTCACTAGCATTCGTTCTACAGTAAGCTATAAAGTTTGATGTTCGGGAATTTCTCTTCAAACCAGCGTGTCGCAAAGTCATTTTCGAATAAGAAGACTTTATTATCGAAACGGTCTCTTACAAGGATCGAACGACTTGAGTTCATTTTATCTTCAACATCTTCTTCGTTTTCAATCCAACGTGCAATTTTCTTACCGACTGGCTCCATAATCACATCTACGTTATATTCGTTTTTCATACGATGCTCAAATACTTCAAATTGTAACTGCCCGACTGCACCCAAAATAATTTGGTTCGTATGCAATGATTGATAATATTGAATCGCACCTTCTTGTACAAGTTGCTCAATACCTTTATGGAAATGCTTTTGTTTCATGACGTTCTTCGGCGATACTTTCATGAAAATTTCTGGTGTAAACTGTGGCAATGCTTTAAAATGGAACTTTTGATTGCCACCGACAAGTGTGTCACCGATTTGGAAGTTCCCAGTATCGTATAAACCGATAATGTCACCTGCAACGGCATGGTTAACTGTTTCCTTATCATCCGCCATAAAGCTCGTTGAACGTGTAATTTTTGATTTTTTGCCTGTTCGTTGCAACTTCACATCCATACCACGCTCGAATGCACCACTTACGATACGCATAAATGCAATACGGTCACGGTGTTTCGGATCCATATTTGCTTGGATTTTGAAGATAAATCCAGAGAATTGATCGTCGAACGGGCTGACTTCTGTATCTTCTTCTGTTTGACGCGAATGTGGCATTGGTGCATGGTCGACATAGGCGTTTAAGAAGTTTTGTACACCAAAGTTTGCCAATGCTGAACCGAAAAAGACAGGTGTTAAGTCGCCGCTTTTTAACGCTTCTTCATCGAATGATTCACCCGCTTCATCAACCAGCATTAATTCTTCAATCGCTTGTGTGAAGGCACTGTCATCCGCAATCGCATGCGCTTCTTCCAATTCGTAATCTTCATTGATGTGTAGAATATTTTCTTCATCACGGAACGGTTCAATAGTACGTTCATGACGATCGATAATACCGAAGAAGTTTTGGCCCATACCTACTGGCCAGTTCATTGGATATGTTTCAATACCTAATGTTGTTTCAATTTCATCTAATAATTCAAAAGGTTCCTTACCAACACGGTCTAATTTATTAATAAATGTAAAGATTGGAATCCCACGCATTTTACAAACTTTGAATAACTTCAATGTTTGCGGCTCAATCCCTTTTGCGCAGTCGATAACCATGACTGCACTGTCCACTGCCATTAATGTACGGTACGTGTCTTCAGAAAAGTCTTCGTGTCCTGGTGTATCCAAAATATTAATTTTGTAGTCATCATAGTCAAACTGCATGACAGAACTTGTTACCGAAATCCCACGTTCTTGTTCAACTTTCATCCAGTCACTTGTCGCAAATTTACCTGTTTTCTTCCCTTTAACTGTACCCGCTTCACGGATTGCACCACTGAAGTATAAAAGCTTTTCAGTTAAAGTCGTCTTCCCAGCATCCGGATGCGAAATAATCGCAAAGGTCTTACGTGCTGTTACTTCATCTCTGATACTCATCTCAAAACTCCTTCTAATTCTATGTTTCTTGTACCCATTGTGTAATACGTAAAGCTAATATTTCAGACTCTTCTTCATCTAAAACACTAAAAAGATGCATCATTAAATGTTCTGTTAATGCCTCACCAAACCATTCATCATCAATCAAAATTGACCAATTCAAGTCAGGTACGGCTACAACGAAATAATCTTCTTTTTTATTCTCATAAATAAACACTTTGGCTGAGTAGTTTTCACTATGGCTCTCTCTAATTTTCATCAGGTTGACCTCCAAACTTCGCATATGCCGCTTCTAAACCAATTAAGTCGTCACGATGTGGTACTTTGACATGACCTGCCATAATTTGGAATGGCTCGCGTCCTTTAGAAGCTAATACAACAGTATCTCCCGGCTCTGCTACATCAATCGCATGGCGAATACCTTCCGCACGATCTGTAAACTCAACATAGTTATCGTGCGTCATCCCTTTGGCTAACTCTGCCGTTAACATTTTAGGGTCATCATTCGCTGGGTTATCAGGCGTCAAAATCACATAATCCGCACGCGATGCGACACGTCCCATTTCAGGTGTTTTCGTCAAATCACGCTCGCCTGCCATACCGATTAAAAAGATTAACTTCTGTTTCACAAATGGTTGGACCGCATCAATCAGCTTCGTCATACCATCTGCAGTATGTGCATAGTCAATAATTAAATCAATCGGTAATGATGGATCTAACACTTCTAAACGGCCTTCTACAGGTTCTAACGTTTCAACGACTTGTGTCACACGCTCTAAATCTTCACCTGTCACCCAGACACCAAGCATTGCCGCCATCAAGTTAGCAATGTTAAACGCACCCACATAAGGGGACTTCACAGGGTACGTGCCAAACGGTGTTACAAAGTCAAACGTCACACCTTGTAAAATGGCTTCAATATTTTGCGCCATAAATTGGGCTTCTTGTTCAATACCATAAGTAATCACTTCATATGGCGTCACTGTCTTCAAATACTCAGAAAACGCATCATCATTATTCACAATCGCATATTTCGGTTTTGACACGTCTTGACCAAGTTGGCTGAATAACAATGATTTCGCATGACCGTATGCTTCCATTGTGCCGTGAAAATCTAAATGGTCTTGTGTTAAATTTGAAAAAATCGCAACATCAAATGTCACACCACTCAGGCGACCTAAGCTCAAACCATGCGATGATACTTCTAACGTCATCGCTTTGGCATCTGCTTCAACCGCTTCATGTAATTTTTTTGTGAGCGACACAGTTTCAGGCGTCGTATTTTGACCTTTAGTGACATGTTCGTTAATTTGAAAACCATTTGTCCCTAGATACGCACTGCCCTTACCTAGTTTACGAAAAATATGATGCACCATTGTCGCTATGGATGTCTTACCGTTCGTACCAGTTACACCAATCGTTGTGAGCTGCTGACTTGGAAAATCATACAAACGATGTGCCAGATGGCTCGCTACACGCAATGTGTCTGGAACGATCACTTGTGTCACATCGCCTTCTAATTCAAGTTCACGACTGACAACAACGACTTGACAGCCTTGGTTCACAACGTCTTGTGCAAAGCGGTGGCTGTCTACTGTGTATCCTTTTGACGCCACGAAAATACTGCCTTGTCTTGCGGTACGTGAATCTGTCGTAATATCATCTATGTTTCTATCGAGTGTTCCTACAACTTGCTTCATTAATATATGTTGAAAAAGTTCTTGCGCATTCACACATATCTCTCCTTTTTTATACACTCATTCATTATACACGTTTCATTATAAAATCATACAAGTTACATCATTTTTTCTGTTAAAATACCGCACATAATTGTTTAGAAAATCTCTTTGTATTGTATCCCGTTGCGCAATATATTAAGATAGTAGAATGAAAAAAATATGTAACGTATAGAGAAATAAGTATGAGGGACACTATTGTTTTAGCGTATTAGATTTATCGCAACCTCTTTCTTATCTTTTCACAATTTTTTTAGGATACGGTAAACTATGGTTAAGTGATTAGACTGTAAAGTACGGTTCAGATATGGTCCAGAGCTAACGATTGATATACATAATCTATTTCTTACCTATCTTTATGTCTAAACTATATATGGAGGCCACTCATATGAGTACTCAAAAGAAAAAAATATTAATACTGACGGGGTCTTTTGGCAATGGCCATATTCAAGTTACAAACAGCATTGTGTCACGTTTTAATGCGATGCAGTTAGATGACTTAACGGTCATTGAACACGATTTATTTTTAGAAGCGCACCCTATTTTAACGACAATTTGTAAGCAATGGTACATTAATAGCTTTAAATATTTTCGTCGTATGTACAAAGCATTTTATTACAGTCGTCCGGACGAATTAGATAAATGTTTCTATAAATATTATGGCTTGAATAAATTGTTAAATCTCCTATTGAAAGAAAAGCCGGATTTAATCTTATTGACATTCCCGACACCTGTTATGTCAGTGTTAACACAACAATTTAATATGAACATTCCGATTGCGACTGTGTTAACAGATTATCGCATGCATAAAAACTGGATTACACCGAACTCGTCACGCTACTATGTTGCAACAGATGACTTAAAGGCAGAGTTAACGAATATCGGCATTCCAAGTGAACATACAAAAGTGACTGGTATTCCCGTGTCCGCCCAATTTGAAGCGCCAATCGACAACACACAATGGATGCGCCAACACAATTTAGATCCTGAGGCACCGACAATTTTAATGTCTGCAGGTGCTTTCGGCGTCTCAAAAGGGTTTGAAGAGATGATTCAAAGTATTATCGATCAGACACCGAATGCGCAAGTTGTAATGGTTTGTGGACGTAGTAAGGACCTTAAACGCCAACTTTCACGCGCGTTTGAAGATACACCGAATGTGTTGATTCTTGGCTATACGAAACATATGAACGAGTGGATGGTAGCGAGTCAATTGATGATTACGAAGCCTGGTGGCATTACCATTTCTGAAGGTTTGACGCGTCAAATACCGATGATTTTCTTAAATCCTGCGCCTGGACAAGAACTAGAGAATGCCTACTATTTTGAGGACAAAGGATTTGGTAAGATTGCGAACACGCCAAGTGAAGCAATTGACACTGTAACGCATTTGTTACAACACATCGATGAACGCCAACAAATGGTACAACACATGGCTGATGCACGTATTTCTGATGCAACGCAAAAAATTTGTGATGACTTACTTCACTTACTGCACGATGCAGCTGCGTATCAGAATGTTTATGGAAAGGTTCCTTTATATGCAAAACTACTCGTTAAATGATCGACAATATATGAAAAACTTTTCATTATTAATTGTTATTTTATTTCTAATGGAGTTTGCGCGTGGTATGTACGTTCTTAGCTATCTACCACTGCTCCCAACAGCGACATCAATTGCTGTTGGGATTACCTCTGCAGCTATCTCCGTCCATTTTGTTGCGGATGCCATTTCTAACTTTTTTGTTGGCTTTATTTTAAAACGCTGGGGCCCTCGCATCGTCTTGACACTCGGCTTTATTTTGGCGCTCGCCAGTTTAGTCCTTGTTATTTTTATGCCAACGTCTCCAGTTGTACTTATCGTCAGTGCTTTAATGTTAGGCATTGCGGTATGCCCTATCTGGGTTGTGATGTTAGCAAATGTAGACGAAACCTCTCGCGGCAAACAGATGGGTTATGTCTATTTTGCATGGCTCGCCGGTTTGTTAGTCGGTATGATTGGCATGAACTTGATATTTAAGAGTCATCCAATTACTTTCAACTTCTTAATGCCATTAATCGTCGCGGTTGCCTTTATACTCTACTTTTTTGTGAAAGTACAATTGACAGACTACCATACTAAAAATGTACGCCAGCAACTGAAACAAATTGTCAGCGTCTCTCGTCGACACTTGATCTTGTTTCCAGGTATTTTACTTCAAGGGATTGCCATCAGTGCACTCATTCCCGTCTTACCACAATATGCGGTAGACATTGTCGGCGTTACAACTGTGGAGTATACGGTCGCTATCATCATTGGTGGGATTGGCTGTACGATTTCGATGTTAGGCTTATCCAAGTTGATTGATAAATACGCACATCGCTTTATGTATAGTATGATTTTTGTCGGGTTTTTATGTTACGGCATCGCAATGATTTCTTTTACATTTTTTACAAATATTTGGTTCGTTTGGATGATCGCACTCATTGTCGGTATGATATATGGTCTCCTACTTCCAGCGTGGAATACGTTTATGGCAGGATTTATACATCCTTCTGAACAGGAAGAAACATGGGGTGTCATCAACAGTATACAAGGTTTTGGTGCTATGGCAGGACCGATTATCGGTGGCCCACTCTCACAAGTGTTAGGCAGTCCAATATATACTTTTTACTTCGCAGCATTGTTAATCTTTTTCTTAGCCTGCTTTTATGGCTTATTCTTTTTACGACAAATTCGTCGCGCAAAATAAAAACGGGGCTGGGACATAATTCGTTCTAAGCCTCTTTTGTAAAAAGCCCTGATTAGATGTTAAAAAACATTTAATCAGGGCTTTGTCATGGA
>NZ_PPRF01000059.1:20978-28455 GCF_002902145.1 Staphylococcus rostri
AGTCAAAACAAGAAATGACAATATTGCAAAAGGTATTAAAAAAACCGCTTAATACAGCTAATCAAGTTGCACCAATTTATAATTAAAACATTTTTATTTCTAAGCCGTACCATAACTGGTGCGGTTATTTTTAGGCAAAAAATTAGGAAAAATATAGTAAAAGACATAAAAGATAGTGAAATATAGAAAAATATAGTAAAAAAGGGTTGAAAATATTACTCAAATGAGCTATAATATAGTTAAGGAGGTGAGGGAGGCGTGAGACGTAAGAAAAGATTAAAAGAAGAGCGCTACAATGAAAAGATGTTGATGATAGCCGGTGCAGGGCTCATCATACAAATAATAATGCTCATTGTAACACTCATGCTAAAATGCTAAATAGGTAAGGGCGCAAGCCCTTTACCTCATTATAAATGGAGGTGCTAAAGATGGCAAATATAAAAAAAGAGAGAGTTATTCTTGTAATACTCATATTAACTTTAATACTATCAGTGATTAACCTTATACTATTACTAACTTTATAAAAACTAAGCGTCTCATGCCGAAAAAAATGAACAGTTACAACGAATTATACGATACAATAAAAAACCTTATTGATAACAAAGAAGTATCAAGCTATCAAATTAATAAAGATACTGGAGTAAGTTATGGCAATATCAATGCTATGCGTCGTGGCGAAAGACTCATAGAAAATTTGACTTTGAAGAATGCTGAAAAGCTATATAATTATCAAAAGCAACTCGAACAAAACACAACCCCACCTGGAAAATAGGTGGGGTTATTTAAGAATAAAAAACTTGGGGACGTCTCGGGGACGTTTTTTTTTACTTTCCGATGTTGCGGGGACGTTTTGGGGACGTTTAGCACGAAATACGACATTCAACGAGTTTTAACGAAATGCAACAAAACACCGTTATATCAACGTTTACGTTCACGAGATATAACGGTGTATTAACGAAATATAAGCAATTAACGGAAACGGAGGGATTTGAACCCTCGCGCCGCTTTCGCGACCTACACCCTTAGCAGGGGCGCCTCTTCAGCCAACTTGAGTACGTTTCCATGGCTCCACAGGTAGGACTCGAACCTACGACCGATCGGTTAACAGCCGATAGCTCTACCACTGAGCTACTGTGGAATAATGATGTGTTTTCTTAACACAAATATTATTATAACAATATCACGGGATAAATCAAGCGATTATCAAAAAAAGTTAACAGAACATTTACACCATGGAAGTAGATGTTCTGTTAACGTTACTGTTGTTCACATTATTTTTGTGTGGAAATGAGACGATATGCGAATTAAGTCATGCTAAGCTAAGTCGTACATTGTTCGGATGTCATAATAATTAAGTGGATAAGTCATAAATAACAACATTGTAAGAATTATTGCGATATAAAGAATTGTTATATGGAATAATTTGTCCTTATTGAGAGGTAGTTAACGTAGCTAATAATTTTTATGAGGAGGGTCTTCTGCGATTTTGGGGATGTAGTGTCGCTGTTCAGTAATTAATGCGAGGCGTATTTCTTTGAAGACATTCACAAAGTCACGGAGTACGTTGATTAACTCATCATGTTGTACTTCATCAAACTTTTTAACGAGTTCACCAGCGTCAATTTCTCGACGGAGCAGTGTGTAGGCTAAATGGATACCATTCTGATATTGATGGAGTAACGTGTACTGGGAAACGTTGACGACAACGGTATATCCGCCAGTTAAATAGATTTTAGATTTGCCTGTTTTGTAGCCTTCAATTTTGTCTACATAGTTGATATTAATCCAACAGCTTTCTAAAACGCGATCTGAATGGGTGGAGAAAAAGGTAATGGATTGTGGTCCGGGAATAAAGAAGGGTGGTTTACTGGAGATACCGGTTAATGATCTGACTTCCGATTTAATGTGCAAATAAGAGTTGTAGCGATGGCGACATGCGGATTCAATAAATCGTAAGGGGCGCATTTTCTGAACTTTCTTTTTACCAGTGGTATAGAGTAGCTCGGTTCGGGTATAAGCGCCTTCAGGTCCACTAATAGGTTTGATCAGCATCACATTTGCGTCAATGACATACGGTGTTTTGCTTGGTTGATTCATAAGCAACATCCTTTCAAAATATTTAACTCTCTATATAAACTTAATTATAGAACGTAACAAAATCTTGTCAATATTGAATTCTGAATATTACATACAAATAGATGATATTTTTATTCTTTAAAAACTTGAAAAAATTCAGAAAACTTATTGCATTTTATTTATCGATTCGGTATACTGTGTAATATCAAAAACAAACAACATTCAGAGGAGGAAACATCATGAAACATAAAATTGATGTGAAACAGCAAGTACCCGTTAACCCCATGCAAGCAGTGAATCGATTAGGTGCAGAATTAGTGATTGAGGCAGCGTTGAAACAACACAGAAAAGAACAATTAGCGCAATTGATTGATGAGGCGTTAATGAACAAAAACAAAGAGGATTTTATTACTTATACTGAAGAATATAATGAGTTGGAGGCGCAGAACATTGTCTAATTCCTCGTGTCATTCGATAGCAAAATAACAAGGACTATTCATGAAAATATAAATGAATAGTCCTTGTTATTTTTGTTATACCATTAAGTCGATAAGTTCATCTTTTGGAATCGCACCAAAATAGTGATGGATATCGAAGTCTTTTAATGCTTCATGAATGGCTGCTTTTTGATGTGTCACGCCTTCAAGTGCACGTTCCAACTCTTCAACATTTCCTTCTCCAAAGAAGTCGCCGAAAATTTTAGCGTGTTCGATTTGTCCTTTTTTCACGTCTAGTTTAATTTGAACAAAGCCTTTTTCAAATTTATGTTCACGTTCAAAGTTATATTTTGGATTTTTGCCGTAGTTCCAATCCCATGTACGATATTTTTCATTCGCAAGTTGCTCAATGTTTTGCCAGTCTTCATCTGTTAAATGATACGTTTCAACAGCTTCGTCACCGAACAGTTGCTTCAATATAATCGATTTGAAAGTATCAATATCAATGGGTTCTTCCAAAAATTCAACGATATTCGCTACACGTTTTCTAACCGATTTAACACCTTTAGATTGGATTTTTGCTGGATTTACTTTTAGTGCGTTTTGTACTTCATCTAATTCACTGTTCAACATGAGTGTGCCGTGGCTAAACATACGGTCTTTCACTTTTACCATAGCGTTACCTGAAATTTTAGCTTGTCCTACTTGAATGTCGTTACGACCAGTCATTTCAGCATCAACGCCCATTTCGTTAAGTGCGTCAACGATTGGTTGTGTGAACTTTTTGAAGTTATGGAAGCTTTGACCATCATCTTTTGTGATAAAGCTGAAGTTTAAATTACCAAAATCATGATAAACAGCACCGCCACCTGATATACGGCGCACAACGTCGATACCATGTTCATCAATGTATGCTTGATGTACTTCTTCAATTGTATTTTGGTTTTTCCCAACGATAATAGACGGTCTGTTGACATAGAATAAGAAGTAGCTTTCATCTTCGTCCATTGGTACGGTTTTAAGTACGTACTCTTCCATAGCCAAGTTTAGTGTTGGGTCCGTGTTATTGTTGTTACTAATAAATTTCATTACTGTTTTCTCCTTTGTACCCAAATATGCCCTTAGATATAGTTATGCACCATTTTTGGACTTTTTTCCAATAATTGAATTGTATACTGAGAATAATATGACTAAATACCAAAATATGACGGAAATAGTTTATTTAAGGTGTAAACTTTAGTACAATATAGGCTAGTTAATTTTTAAGGGGGCGAATGTGATGACAATTGCAGAAGTAGGCGATATTGTAGAATTCCACGATGGTATAAGAGGAAAAGTTGAAAAAATTAATGATAACTCGGTTATTGTTGATTTAACAATCATGGAGAACTTTGCAACACTTGACTTACCTGAAAAAACGGTCATTAATCACAAACGTTATAAAATTGTAGAACAAAAAGGATAAGGTATTATGAAAAACATCAGCAAACCGCTACTATGGTTTATTTCAAGCTTTATTGTATTCCACATCATTTTAATCTTGATGTGGGGCCAGCATAATGTTTACTGGCAATTATATACAGGTATTATGCTCATTGCTGCTATTAGTTATGTGTTTTATCAACGTGATATTGCATCCAAAAGATTACTTACATCAGTTGGAATAGGTTTAATCGCAGGTGTGATACTTGTGCTCATACAAGTTATCTTCTCGTTGATGACGAAAGATTTAACATACATGTCTTTAATTAAACAATTGTCACGTACAGGTGTTTACTTTAAATGGCAAATGCTTGTCACATTATTATTTGTGATGCCATGTCATGAATTGTATTTACGTGCTATTTTGCATAAAGAATTAGATTTAAAATTTAAGCACGCATGGCAGAGCATTGTAATTTGTGCGATTGTATCGAGTACGTTTTTTATCTACCTAGATCGCTGGTGGATTGTAGCATTTATCTTTGTATGTCAACTTGTATTGGGTGTAAGTTATGCCTATACACGACGTATTGCGACGACAACTGTTGCTCAAATTGTAGCAGTCGTCATTCTATTAATATTCCATGGATAATTGACAGAACTAAAGCAAAAATGTTTTAGGAATGAAGTTGGGACACCGTTTATCTGTTTCCCAGTACACAAGCTGATTGTGTCTAAGCCTATGCAAGGGCGGGCGCTTTCAATTAACACGACCTTCATATTAGTGAACTTTAGTGGTATTATCTGTGTGATTTTTCAACTATATACTTTATCTTAATGTAAGCGTGCGGTAATGAAACACAATATATGTGTGACAGACCGCACGCTTTTTGTCATTTTTAATCAATGGCATAGAGCGTGTTAAGGGGGATAATGACTTCATGTGTGCGTTGTTGATTGGACACGATAAGTGTCTGGTTTTGACTATGGATGCTCAGGATATAACCATGTGTAGACTTTATCGCACCGTCATACCAGTAGTGGAATGTTGCTGATTCATTTTTCGACAACTTTAAATGCAACATGTAGTTTAATTCATATAGCCGATCATCACTTAATATAGGCCGGTCACGTTTAGCTTGGTCGCTTTCAAATTGCTTAAGTCTCGCAAATTGTTCAGGCAATGTTGCGAAAGGGGCCCATTTGACGATGCCACGTCCGTTGGGAATGTTCGTCTCTAAATATTCGCGGGGGATTTTACGATAGTCTGTTTCATGATGATAGTTCATAGGCAAATGTGAATTTTTCATAGATGATCACCTCACGTTTATTGTAGAACATATGTTCTCTGTTTGTGAAGTTTTAGGAACGTATTTTCTATAATTTGTGCTATTTTACTTTTGAAATCATGTGTTATCGGCTACAATGAACACAGAGAAACATCTGATAAAGGAGTTGTGAATAATGATTAGGAAAGCGGAAGAAAAAGATATCCATGCGATTGCCGAACTGACGTATATTATTTGGCAAGATATGGAGTTAGAAATTGTGACGCGTTATCCGAAAGCACAAGTGATTGAAGCGATTGAGCAGAGTACGACGAAAGTACATTATCGCAACCACTTGAGCCACGTGCGTGTATATGAAATAGATGGCAATGTTGCAGGGATGATTGTAGCTTATCCAGGCGCTCATGAACAAATGTATGAAACTGCATGGGCATCGTTAGCTGTAGCAGAGACAATGCCACTATCGACTGTGACGCCACTTCCGGTTATGGAGTCGGATACAACAGATACTTACATTGAATCTGTGGCGACATTTCCAGAATACCGTGGTAGAGGTGTCGCGAGTCAGTTGCTCAAGGATTTAATTGAGAGTAACCAAGAAACGACGTGGAGCTTGAATTGTGATTATGATAATGAAGGGGCACTATATTTATACAAAAAGTTAGGTTTTGAAGTGAAAAAAGAGCAACAACTTTATAACCATGATTATTACTATATGACATATACGGGTGTGACGAATGAATATGTTAGAGCTTAAAAATATAGGTTATTGTATCGACGATCGTCGCATTTTAGATGATATTTCATTGACGGTGAAAAAAGGGGAAGCGGTTGCGGTTATTGGACCGTCGGGAAGTGGTAAAAGTACGTTGCTTCGTATTATTGGCGACCTCATTACCCCAACGGAAGGCACTATTTATTTTAACGGTCAAGCATACGATACATATACACCAGAAGCATTGCGCTTGCGAGTCAGTTACTTATCGCAAAGTGTTGAGTTGTTTGGTAAAACAGTTGCCGACAACTTGTCCTTTCCTGCTGTAGTAAGAAAAGATACGTTTGATAAAGCGCGTGCAGAAGCATTAATGACAGCGGTTGGCTTACAAAAATATCGCTTGTCAGATGCTGTGCAACGTATGTCCGGTGGGGAAAAGCAACGTGTTACGATAGCAAGACAATTGATGTATCGTCCAGATATTTTATTATTAGACGAAGCAACAAGTGCGTTAGATCATGAAAATAGTGATTTGATTGAGCAGCTTATTTTTGACTTAGTGAGACAAGGCACGGCTGTATTGTGGATTACGCATGATGATGCACAAAGCCACCGTCACTTTGACCGTCGTATTGTAATTGAAAATGGTGTGTTACGTAAGGAGGGGGATGCGATATGATGAGCACAACATCCTTAATGTTAACCGCACTGTTATTACTTATTCCAATGATTATTTCATATAAAGAACGTCTTTTTATTGCGAAAGATTTATTTATTGCTGCGATTCGTGCAGTGATTCAGCTCGTTATTATCGGCTATTTATTAGAATTTGTCTTTAAATTAGAAACGACATGGATCGTATTAGCATTAATCGTGGTAATTATGGTGAATGCTGCAGCCAACACACGCAAACGCGCATCGTCCATTATGAAACACGTATTTTGGGTATCGTTTGCGGCGATTATGTCAGGGGCGATTATTTCGTTAGGTGGTGTCCTGTTAACAGGCGCTATTAGCATGAAACCCAATGAACTGATTCCAATTGCTGGTATGGTTGGTAGTAACGGTATGATTGCCATTAATTTAAGTTATCAAAACTTGGATCGTATTTTTACAAAAGAAATTGCCTCGATTGAAGCGAAGTTATCACTGGGGGCGCCACCGTCACTTGCTGCTAAAGACGCCATTCGAGAAAGTATAAAAGTAGCGATTGTACCAACGATTGATTCTGTCAAAACGTATGGACTGGTGTCAATACCAGGGATGATGACGGGGCTTATTATCGCAGGTGTGCCACCTTTAGAAGCGATTAAATTCCAATTAATGGTTGTCTTTATTCATACAACAGCGACAATTATTTCTGCTTTCGTCAGCACGTATTTAAGTTATCGCCATTTTTTCAATCATCGACACCAATTGATTCAAATTAAACAGTCATAATATAAAAAGGGGCTGGGACATAATTCGTTCTAAGCCTCTTTTGTAAAAAGCCCTGATTAGATGTTAAAAAACATTTAATCAGGGCTTTGTCATGGATA
>NZ_PPRF01000006.1 GCF_002902145.1 Staphylococcus rostri
AAGCCAACATTGGTTGGCTTTTTTTATAGATGATGCGCTAAATATTTATAATCGGCGTTATCATTACTTATTTTATATTCACCTAAATGATTTTTATAGATCTTCATTCACATATGAGAGTTAACAAAGTTTAAAATAATCATTTTTGGAAGAAACAATTAAAATAGAATTAAAAGTAATATTAAGTATTATCTCAATAATTTAGCTTATATTCGATATACAAGATCGATGCTTACCAGTTTGAAGTGAAATATAAATGATACTTATTGAAATCAATGAATTGTGCATTATATATATCTTGTGTAGCTTGTTGTACATGATTGCGATAAATATTTTCATATTCGTATGAACCGAAAAATGGACCTTGATAGACAGGCAGCATTTGCTCTGCTTTTTCGGGCGAATACTTAAGCTCGTTTAAAATCCAATGCAAATGTTGAATATTACTTTTTGTAATACGTAACTTTTCGCAGTTTTGAATGTCAAAATTCTTTATAAAATACCCCTGCAATGCATTAAACTTTCTATAGTAACTATATTCGATCATTTCTTTAGTATCTTTATTCTTCAATCATATCTTCTTCAGCTACTTCACTTCTAGGACCTTCACCTGGTTGAGGAAGTTCTCCTCTTGCTCGTTTTTCATATATTTCCATTTGCTCTTTAGGGATATTAGGATTATATGATTCTTCTCTTTCTATTTGTTCCATTTCTCTATCTGATGCTTCAATTGCCGCTTGAACTTCTTCCTCTTTAGTTCTTCCGTTTCTAGGTTCTGGTTGAGAATATTCTTCCATATTTAAATTATTATTTACTTCTTCACTACTGTCTACTTCTTCTTGTTTTTGCTCTTGTTTTTTATTTTCTTTCTTTTCATTTTTATTACTTACTTCAGTTTTATTATCCTTATTACCTTCCATTAAATCTTTAAAATTGCTATAACCAAATAACCCTGCTGCAATAATAACTGCTACCAATGCGATTGACGTTAATACACCTAATAATTTTTTCATAATAATTTCCTCTTTTCATTTTAATATAAGAGTGAGGAATGACTCCATTCCACTTAGAATGAGTCATTCCTATGATAATATAGTCTACTTCGAGATTTTTATCAACTCTGATAATTTTGTAGTTATTTTTCATTTTAATCCCTCCATAAAAAAAGCCAACATTGGTTGGCTTTTTTTATAGATGATGCGCTAAATATTTATAATCGGCGTTATCATTACTTATTTTATATTCACCTAAATGATTTTCATAGATCTTCATTCACATATGATCTTGGATGGACTTGCACCCCACGCTAAAATCACATTTTCACTGTTTTCTATTGCGGTACTGATGTACTAGTCCTTTTACTATTGAAACGTAATCATGTGATGCTAAACAATTAGCAACCCTATGCCAATCTGATTGTGTAGTGTCATGGTTCATAGATAATCCTCCTTTTATTTCAACGTCCATTTTTGACGTGCTTTAGGGTTAAGTGGATGCATGATTTCATTCGTTACTGGATTAATGAGCTTTTTGACTTTCTTTTTATGAGGTTTTAACATTTCCATTACTTGTTCAACACGTTCTACAACAACTGGCCGCTTCGCATAAGCACCATAAGCAAGAATTACTGTGTCACTCTCACTTATCACTTTCATCAAGTGGATGTCTGTATGTTTATCAAAAGGTTCTTTGATATGTTTAAGGTTCTCTGGAGTTTTAATATTAGAGAATAGATTTACAAGATATACTGCGCCATATTGTTCAGAATTCGCTAATTGGTTAAGAATTAGAACAGTGGTAAGATCGAGTGATAATACGCCATCTAAATGAGGATACATCGTTATCACTGTACATGCGGGTTTGTTTTTATCCCAAGTCTTTTTGAGTAAGTAACGATGTTGTTCATCGTCGCTAAAAATTGCTTCTGTGTGTATGGTGCTTTTGACCGTATTCATAGTATTCACTTCCTTTAGTATTCTTCAGGTAACAACATGACGTAATAAGAAAGGTCTACATCATCTTCTCGGATAATGTAGACCTTATTGATATCGATAGACTGTTTGATATTTGCCTTATGCGTTTTGACATACTCAGGACGTTCTTGTTTGTGTTTGATATATAGTTGGTTATTGTGCATATTGAATTGGAATATATGAAAATAATCCAATGATTCCTTGCCTTTTGATTGTGTTTGTTCTCGTCGTGCTACGAGTTGCCATAATTGTTTTTGTAAGATGATAGGTAAGCTATTGGCAATACCACGAGTGATATATCTATTCATAAGCGTTTTCCTTTCGTTCTGATTCTTTCATCCAAATGATAATTTCACTAAGAATTGTAATGACGAGTTGTGTAATTTTGATGTACTTATGCATATTATTGTCCTCCTGTTAGTAAGTATCGTTGATCCAAAAGGGGCATGATGGTGTTGTGCATATATAAGAAATCCATATCGTTATTCTCATCGATATAGCCGATGGCTATGAGTTGTTTTTGATAATACAAAATGAAAGGATAGATATTTCTTTCGTGTAATGTATCTGAATAATAGGTGTAGGTATGAAGTGTTTTATTACTGAGTGGCCCAAGCCTTACATATTGGTCAGGTAAGATATGATCAGCGATTTCCTCGATAGATTCACATTCCCACTTTTCATCTTTTGGCAGTTCGAATAAGTTGGTTATATAGTGCTTGAGTTGTTGTTCTAGTGTCATGGTTATGACCTCCTAATGTATTTGATTGATGTATGTACGTGATACATCTTATTGATAATATAAGTTTGAAATAATGTTTGTTTCGCTTAGAAATCCCACTGAAATAGAGAAAAGGTCCAATAGAAAGTCGTCACAATTGTTGATATAACAAGGAAATCCCGTTATCCCGCTCATTTCTCGGGAAGTATAGCTATATATTTATATATCATTTGGATTTGTAGATGTCAGTACGACTTACTTTTTCTTTTTATATTATTTATTTATAAATAATAATGGGATTTCGGGATTACGCTTGCGTAATCCTTATCCTACATGTATTTATCAAATCCCATTGCTAACCCGATCATATTTTATTTTGGGATGTTCTTTCGTCATATCAATATAAGCTTCACATTGAGCCATGATTTGTTAGCGTGTTGAATATATTTGTTAGATGAGTGTTATTGAATGACGAAAGGACACTGAGAAAATAAGTTGAAATACATATAATTTAACTTTGACTTTTGGTGTAATATAAAGTGAAAGTCAAAGGAGTTGAAGCTAGTGGTAAGTTTTAGTAAATATGGTCATTATTCAGATGATGACTTGAAGTATGATATGAATGGTTCCATTGATGGTTATCATTTATATGATGGAATATACATTACTGATAGAGTTTGGTTTTACATGCAGGAAAAAGATATGGATTTTGAAGATGCTCTCAATGCATTAGGTTTGAATTATGATGAAGCTATTGCAGATGAGGAGGATATCCCAAAACTAGACGAAAAAAGACAGCGTCTGATGGACGATCCATGTAGATTTCCATTTGAATATGATGAATATAAGTGATAGGCAAGGTGCATAAATGCATCTTGCTTTTTTTATTAGATTTTAAGGTAAAGAGTTTGAGGCAAAAATAAAAACGAAGTGCTGAGGTGCACTTCGTCGAGTTGTTTATTATTGAAAAGTTGTTTAATAATCTCATTATTGAGCTTGAGTGTGACATAGAATTGCTTTTTATGATTCTCATCTTTACGAATGTCAATACGGTCAATGACCGTAAGGTATAATGCCTTGAGTTGTGATTTATCCATGGATTCTATATTTTGAAATATTCGTTGTAATAGGGCAGCGATTTGTTTCGTATCATAAGATGGTTTCTCTTGATTTTGTTGCTGCTTTAGTTGATTCATTTGGTTTGTAATGTCATTGAGTTGTGTTTCATATTGATGAATGGTTGGTTTGAGTGCAGATGTTAAGTCTGGATTGTCTTCGATGGTTTGAACTAGATTTTTAAGTTTAGTGTTAATTTCATCAAATTGTTGTTGTTTATAAGCAATATCATGATTGAGCGCAGCTACATCGACTCTATTCTCTTGATTGACACGTTCGACAACTTGTTTGATAACTTTATCACTTTTGACTATTTCGAGTATTTGATCCATAACATACTTTTCGATAACATCAGCTCTAACACTATTGGCTGAACATACCTTTGATCCTTTGTTGCGAAAGTTGCTACAGGAATAGTAACGGATACGTTTCTTAGTGCCATCTTTGAGTGTATTCGTTGTATTGCTAGCGGCCATGGCTGCGCCACACTGGGGACAACGTATAATACCCGTGAGTAGGTTAGTCCCTTTACCATGTACTTGCGGCTTTTCTTTGATTTGTTTCTTACGCATTTGGACTTTGTCCCACAAATCTTGGCTTATAATAGGAGAATGCTTTCCCTGAGCGATGACAGGTTTATCGTTTAGCCCCTTACGACGCTTTTCATTCCAGTCTTTGTATTTCGCAAACTGAATTTGTCCAATGTAGAAGGGGTTAGATAGGATATAGGTTATAGAACCCACACTAAAGGGTTTGCCTTTTTTAGTGACATAACCTTTATGATTCAACGCATTAGCAATTTTACGGTAACCATGACCTTTAGCGTAAGCTTCAAATATATATTTCACAATATTGGCTTCATGTTGATTAATCATCAGTTCATGTTTACTATCGGGTATTTTTTCATAACCTAACGGCAAATTGCCTTGATAATACCCTTCTTTCGCTCTAATTGTCTGGCCCATAAATATATTGTCTACAATATTATTACGTTCAAATTCTGCGAAGCTCGCAAGCACCTGCAGCATGAGTTTACCAGAAGAAGTCGTGACTTCCATACGCTCAGACAAACTGAAAAATTCGACGTTTTGTTTATGCAAATCTTCGACAATTTTGAGTAAGTCTGATGTATTACGTGCTAGTCGGTTTATTTTGTACACCATGACACAATCGATATGACCTTCATTCGCATCCTTCAACATACGTTGGAGCTCAGGGCGGTTCATAGATTTTCCGGAAATACCACGATCTGCGTATACATCTACCACTTTGAAGTTATTAAATTGACAGTATTCTTCAATCTGATTGATCTGGCCTGTTATCGAGTAGCCTTCTGAGCTCTGCATCTCAGTCGATACGCGTACATAAATTCCCACACGCTTTTGTTTAAGTTTTTCCATGATTTTTCATCCTTTCTGATTAAGCAATCGATGATTTCATATCTTGATTGACGATGTTTAAGGGTTCATTTTTGAAATAGATTCCTGTAAGCGTTTTGTTTTCTGTAATATGAATTTCATCAATATAGGGGTATAACATGTTTAACGTGAAACATTGTTGAATGACATTTTGAAAAGCCCTTTGAATTTGAGTCGAGCTAATGGATGAATTGGTTTTTGATTGTTGTTGTAACAGTAGAGATTTTTCTCTGAATGTATCTGCAGTAATCGTCCCTTGAGCGAGCTTTTCTATTAGTTGTTCTTGGGTGAGTGTATGTTTCGTTTCCAAAGCTCTTTGGTTTTTTAGTTGTTGTTGGATTGTTTGATTAATTTTTGAATAGAGCTGTTGATTTTGAAAAAAGTCCTTACAAGTTGTTAAGACCCTTGTTTCTAGCATTTGTGCATTGATGCCCTTGAAATCACAGACAAAACGTGAAGCATTCATATTTCTTGGACAAACATAATAACGCAATGCGTGCTTCTTTTTCCTAATGGTCAGATTGGTGAGCGTTGAACCACAACAAGGGCATTTGATTTTTTGTTTGAGTTGGTTGTCTGAAGATCTACGATTAACTTGTCTTTGGTTTCTAACTTTTTGAGCGTATTCATACAAGCTGACTGAAACAATAGGGGGGAACATATTATCGTATTGTCCATATTGATTTAGCACTCGGCCACAGTAATTAGGATTTAGGATAATACAACGCACTTGGAAAGGTTTTCGGTTGATGAGGTGATTGGATTTTTCTAAGCGTTGAGAAATTTTCTTGTATCCGTAACCTTCCACGTAGTCGTCGAATATGGCTTTTACAGTAGGTGCTTCATCCTTATTTATAGTAAATGTCCCGTCGTGATAGTGATAGCCAAAAGGGGCGTGAGTTGTAATGAGTTTACCTTGGCGTGCTTTTTCGCGTAGTCCATTTTTGACCTGTTCACTGATATTATCAGATTCTAACTCTGCAAGGCTGATGAAAATGTTAAGTTTTAAACGATCAAAAGATGAGTCTAAGTTGAAATAGCCATCACAGACACTTAAGATATGAACCTGATGCTTTTGACATAATCTGATAAGTTTCAAAGCATTTTTCAAATTTCGGTGTAATCGATTCAGTCTGTAGCAACATAATACGTCACAGTGACCTTGTTGAATTAGCGTAATGACTTGTTGGTAACCATTGCGTTTATCAGTTCGACCTGATTGCTTATCGCTATAAAAGGTAATGTGTTGAATATTATGCTTTTCGGCTAATGCCTTGATGGTTTGTTTTTGGGCTGAGAGTGATTGTTGTTTGAGTGTACTTTGACGTAGATAACCTATTGCTTGTTTCATCCTGTTTCCTCCTTCCAAATTGATAATATATATTTATGAACGAATTTATATATAAGCCCAACACCAGTGAGGTGTTGGGCGTTATTATTAGTCATCAACGTGATTGATTTCTTCAATCACTAAATCAGCGAGTAATGTGATTAATTCGTCCAATGAAAAGACCTCCGATTCTATAAAATATTTAAAAATTTGATAATATGATAAACAGTCATTCTGTCGTCTCTTGTACTTTTCACAAAGAAATTAGTGAGAGCTACCTCATTCATAAATTCAGGGTGAAATTTATAAAGTATCAAGAGTTTACGTTGTGTCTCAGTTAACGTATAGGATTCTATATCATAGTTATGATCAATATAGTTTACGACTAATTGTTGATTCTCTAATTCGACCAAAGAGCATAATGTGTATTGTGTTAATTTGAATTTGGTATTCATTTTAATTTCCTCCAAGTATTTGATTAAGTAAGCTACAACAGCCTTTAGGGTGTTATAGCGATATTTTATAATCCTAAATCGTGATTTGCTTCGGATTGTTTAGCTTTCGTTACAAAATCTTCTAGCAAATTTTTATTTGTATTATCAACGAATGGTGGTATACTAGGTTCTGTTTTAGAACTCAAACCAAACATTGAAGCATAAGTCATATCTAGCTTAAGATGATAAAAGACAATAGTCTTCTTTTTGCCATTAGTATCTGGAACGCTACGTTTTGTTGTTTTACGGTTCCGATCAGAATGGATATAACCTTTGTCTCGTAAAGCATCAATTACAATATTTACATCTTGGAATTGATTTTCATTCAACATATTTTTAAATACATTTTTCAGGATTTTAACTTGTATGTGGTCTTCTTTGAGTTCAATAAGTCCATAATTCTCAATCATTGTTGATAGCTTGGTATCCTCAGAGAATTTCCCCCGGTTTTGCGCTACAAACTGAACAATGACCTCGATAGATTTCTCTGCTAGTGAGCGTTCTGAAACTGACTCCAAGTGATAACTAACCAAGTATTCTCTTACTGCATCTATACCAATAGGTACTGCAATAACACGTTCGAATATCCGAGCAGATGTCGCAATCACTGCATAGCGTTTGAACATACGAATACCAGTATTACTCGTTTCATTTTTTAGTTGGTTTTTGAACCAATCATGTTCCGCATGAAACCATTTAATTACTTCGTTTCCACGTTTTAAAAGATATTCAGCTATTAATGGCATTATATGGCCATAATTGACCGATGTAGCCCTTTTAATTGCATCTGCATTGTCAGCACTTGTTGTAAAGGCTTCAGATATTTCAATCGTACGGACGTTCAAACCATCATTACGTGCACTATCATTTAAAATACTGTGTTCTGCGGTACTTATCACTGTAGTGCCCCAATTTTTGAGTTCTTTGACATTACCATCAATATTAGAGCGTTGTCGGCCCTGTCCCTCTGCCAAACTGTACAACAATCCAGTAGTGTCTTTGAAGGTTGCAGCTGACAATTCATCTAATACGATAGGCACACCAAAGTTACTACTTAAATATCCTTCAAGCGCGTTTCTAGTACCATTCCATGATCTAAACAGGGTATTACTGCCTTTAGTAGGGTTGCCGGCTATTGAAACAGCTAAAGCAGCTGCAGTCGATTTACCTGTGCTTGAATTTCCCATAAATGAGAAGATGGTTCCCGCAAACTCGACCTCATGTCTTGTTTTTAGGAACGCAGTAACTAATGAAGAAGCAGCAAATACTACTGCAAGTTCTAGTAGTAAGTTTCCTTTAACTTGTTTTAAGTACATCTCCCACCAGTCTTTGAAAGTACCTTTTGGTTGTAAATCATAGTGTGTTTCACAAATGATTTCATTAGCTTGAGATTGCTCTATTTCTTTTGAAAAGTATGGTTTATCCAATGAAATGACCATACCTTCATCAGACTGTAATACACCTACGCCGGTATATAATTTAGATAACGGAAGTGACTGGCGCATCGATTGTAACGCATAGCTTAATGATTTAATGTATCGTTCATTGATGTTGAAGCCGTACTTAATTAATCCAGGTAGCTTGAAAGATGTTAAGATATCTGATGCCTCAATACGTTCAATATTTTTTCCATCTGTAATAATCAATTTCTCAACCCCTGTAGACGGGTCGAGAAATTTATTTTCAATAATGATGGGACTAGACAATTGAATGATTTTTTCTACATCATTGTTACTTTTAGGTGGAATCACTTCATAAAAGCCATTTGAATTTAAAAAATATGGATATTGCTTGAATATGTTGTTAGTCATTAGTTGTTACCACCTTTCCAGTTATGTTTGTGAAGCATTGGATTAGGTCCTGTCTTACGATAAACTAAGTTCCCGTTGCTATTCTTACCAATAATGACAAATGGGACATTTGGCATGTTCTTTACAAAGTATGCAAACCAGCGACCAACATCTTGTTGTACGTCAGTTGAACATGTAACGTTGGACGCCAAATTTAAATCGTTAAACGTAAAATCTTTACCAATTGCTAAATTAAAAGCAACACCACAAGCGCGTCTTTTTAACAAAAGAAAGCAATAACTTTTTTTGCTCATATAAAATTCCTCCTAATAATTAAAATCATCAAATTTGATGTAATTACATACTAATCCCTCACAAGTAGGCTTAGTTTCAAATTTTCAAGGGGAATTGTAGGACATTGATATAAAGGGGTTTAAAAGAAAAAATACCTATCGAATACATGTATTCGATAGGCAATTAATTTATTAAAAATAAATATTTCTATGCTTTTTACTGTTTTTAAAACGTGATTCATAAAATTTACTAATAAGTTGAGTCATTAATGTATCACGAAAATCGTTAGGATTAGAGGTCGAACCATATCTACTATAAAATGTGCTTATGTCATAGTCAGCAAGTGTTGAAAGTAGTTCACTTTCAATAGTTGAAGTTAGTTTGCGATTCATTTGAATGGTTTTAGCAACTACCGACTTTAAATCTGAATTTCTAGCATAGCCATTAATTAGATTTTCTATATGCTGTGATTTTTGATCGTATTTTACAACCCAATTCTTTAAGTCCTGTTTAAGATTACTTATTATATGTAAAGATACTAGTATGTCTTGCTCTGTTGCTTTTTGTATTATGACACTTACAGTTTGAATGAGTTCATCTAATAAATCTGAAATAGCTGTAAATAGGGTGAAATGAAACGTATCTTCAACAGTTGTCTTATAATAGAGTTCATTATAACTGATTAGATTTTCCTCCTCCATGAATTCATCAATTTTTTCTTTTGACTGTATAATGTCATCAACAGTTATTGTTTTTTTGCGCAAGCTTTCATTTGCAATACTGCGAATAAATTTAAAGTAAGGGTCATTTTTATCGTATAGATAAAGTGAAACACCAATAGCAGATTGTCTGAATTGATCGATATTGTCAGATTGTTCTAAAGAATCATTTTTATGAGTTGACGGTTTAATACTATTTGCAATGTCAAAATATTGGGAGTCGCTTTTTCGTTGTTTAATTAAATTTTTATTAATTAATTTTATAAAATAGTTTGACTTATTTTGACTTAATATGCCTTTTTCCAGATAGGAGTCCTGCTTTTCTTTATATACAAGAT
>NZ_PPRF01000060.1 GCF_002902145.1 Staphylococcus rostri
AATTAATATAGTGCAATTACACAAACTTTAGAAACTCGTTAGTCTAATAAAATTATTATATTATGTCATTTTTGTTAGAAAAATAAGGAATACATAAAAATATCTTATTTTTACAATAATTATAGTAATAAATAGAAATTTGTATTTAAATTGACCACTATAATATCGTATGTATAAAATTTGTAAGCGACTATATATTTTTATTTCAAGAATATATATAGGAAAAATATTTTTTAAGAGAGGTTTTGTGATGACAAGAAAAGAAAGGGCATTTAAAAAGAGTCTCGGCGAAGAAAAAGCCAGAGTCAGATTGTACAAATCCGGTAAAAACTGGGTTAAAGCTGGTATCAAAGAGATTCAACTACTCAAAATGTTAGCGATGTCTTTAGTTACAGACAAAGCTGATAAAGAACAGAATGATAAGGCAAGTGTTGGTAGTGTCATTAAGAATAATGCGCTCAAAACAACCGCAATAACGGGTGGTTTGTTTACGGTTAATATGTTGCATGATCAACAAGCATTAGCTGCATCTGAAACACCTGTAACATCAGAACTTGCGACGAATAGTCAAACAGTAGGTGACCAAACTTCTGTAGTGATTGAGCAGTCACAATCGACTACTGATAGCGAACAGTCAGCAACAGCAAGTGAATCTGAGACTACAAGTGAAAGTGATGTTTCACAATCATCATCGGATAGCGCAAGTGAAACAGTTACTTCTGAAGAACAAGCGAGTCTTTCAGAGTCAGAATCTAAGTCATTATCAGAAAGTGAAAAAGCAAGTCTTTCAGAATCGCAATCACAGTCAGAAACAGCTGATAAGTCTTCAACAGTAGAAGCATCTGAAACGTTAGCGCAATCTCAAGAAGATAAGTCAGCGTCAACAGCTTCAGATACAACAGAGACTACATACAGTATGACAACAGCAGAAGCGTCTGCATCTGAGTCAACTACAACATCAACTGCAGTGAATACTGAAACACAAAATATAAGTGGTGCGTTCTTCCGTTCGGTCAACTACTCAATGGAAAGAGCAGCTTCAACTGTGCCAACAGAACAGGTCTTTACAGGTACAGGTTATGATACGCTATATAAATTGCCTATTTATTACCACTTAAAGGTAACAAGTGATGGTAGCAACATTACGTTCCAATACACTGTTGGATATGATGATCCGAATACAGCGACTATCGAGAAACCGAATGTACCGACACAGTTAAATGTAGCAACGTCATGGGATAGTCTACATAACATGTTGAGCTTGGGTGATGGTTATGGTACGCCTACTACAGCTAAAAACGGTTATACGACTGGTTATAACGGCGAATATTTAAGCAAGCCTGCAGCTCAAAACTTTGCTGTAAATAAGATGTCCACAGGCGATGGCTATTGGTGGGATACTCAAGCTATGGGTGGTTATCAGGTTACTCAGGGTAGAGCACAGACGACGACCATTACCGTTCCTATTGTAGATTCATCTGGTGATACAACATGGACGTTTAGACCATTTGCGCATCAAGATGGTGCACTTTTAAAAGTAGATAACTATTTTAATGAGATAGTGACAGGTACGGCTGATCCTGCTCAGTCTGAAAGTCTAAGCATTTCTCAGTCACAACAGTCCGAGAGTACAAGTAAGAGTGCTTCAGAAAGCTTGAGCAACTCAGAGTCAGAATCGAAGTCAACGTCGTTGAGCAATAGTGAATCAAAATCGCTAAGTGAGTCAGAGTCGAAATCAACATCGTTGAGTAATAGCGAATCAAAATCAATAAGTGAGAGTAACTCAACGTCATTAAGTGATAGCGAATCGAAATCGCTAAGCGAGTCAGAATCGAAGTCAACATCATTGAGTGATAGTGAATCGAAATCGCTAAGTGAGTCAGAGTCGAAATCAACATCGTTGAGTAATAGCGAATCAAAATCAATAAGTGAAAGTAATTCAACGTCATTAAGTGATAGTGAATCAAAATCGCTAAGTGAGTCAGAATCGAAGTCAACGTCGTTGAGTGATAGCGAATCGAAATCAATAAGTGAGAGTAATTCAACGTCATTGAGCAATAGTGAATCGAAATCGCTAAGTGAGTCAGAATCGAAGTCAACATCATTGAGCGATAGTGAATCGAAATCAATAAGTGAGAGTAACT
>NZ_PPRF01000061.1 GCF_002902145.1 Staphylococcus rostri
CCGTTTCCCTACCTGTATATTTAGCCATCTGGTTAACACTGATTTCTTGGCCTTTATACTCATACTTTTTTGACCTATCCTTTGGTATTCTAGGTAACTCCACGTTATCCCTCCTCGATAATTTTTAATGCGTCATCCACGCTATGTGCGATACCATAAATAAATCTGTTTAATATCGCCCAGTCTCGAAATCCTATTTGTTCATCAGACAACTTACCGTCCGGCTTTTTGATTTCAATTGCAATGAATTTTCCGTCAGTCAGTCTGACACCAAACACGTCTGGAAAGCCTTTTGGCAAGAGTTGTATCGTTCTCTTACCAACACGTAACTTTCCGGCATTTGCTCTCCAAACTCTACAACAATCTGAATTATTCAAATTTTCAACAATCATTTTCTGTAACTCTGCCTCAGTCATCTCTGCACCTCTGATTTACGTCTAATTCTTCAAATATCAATTTACTAACTTCATCATAGTCATCAAATGGACTTATACGCTCGCTCACGAGCAATCTATCCACTGCCCAACCCAATTGCACCATTTTCAATTGCATGCGCGTATCGTGGCTGTATTCAACTCTGAATAGGTATCCTAAAAACTCTTTGAACTCTAACACTGTCATGTAAAGAACCTCTGTGTTGATTTGTAGTACTCAAACTTAACAACTCCAGTTGAGCCGTCTTTATTTTTAGCCACATTAACTTCTAGGTCAGACTTATCTTCATCTTGTACGCCTTCACGATTGTAATAATCATCACGGTATAACATGAAGATCATGCTGGCATCCGCTTCAATACCACCAGACTCTTTCAAGTCACTCATCATTGGACGTTTATCATTACGCGATTCTACTCCTCTGTTAAGTTGAGAGAGCAACACGATAACACAGCCTGTTTCATTGGCTATGATTTTTAAATCACGACTTATCTTCTCTACGTCCACACGTCTGTCATTAGACGGGGTGTCAGACGTCATCAGCTGCAGATAGTCTATAAATATCACTTGTGGCTTATCTGACGCTTTAGACGCTTGCTCGCGTATCCTAGACGGTGTTAAATGACTTTCGTCAAAGATATTTATTTTTAACTGCTTGATTTTGTTTAATGCTTTCATGACTTTGTTGGTGTCGTCTGTACTTAATTCTGTTGGACGTTTGATGTCTGAAAGTGGAATACCTTCAATCATCGCAACCATACGTTCTATAACAAGATTACCTGTTGTCTCAAGGCTGAAGAATGACACTTCATAGCCAGCTTTAGCAATGTTCCACATTGTGTTTAACGCAAAGCCAGTCTTACCCATCGAAGGTCTTGCAGCTATTACGTTTAACTGCCCTTTTTCGAAACCATGAATCTTATAGTCTAACAAGCCGTATCCTGTTTTAATCAGTTCTTTAGGCTTATCACTTAAAACTGATTCCATAACTTCAGCAAGGAAAGCATCTGTTTTATTCCCTTGCTCGATACTAATGTCTTTCAGCTTGTTTAATTCATCGAGTAAGAATAAGTACTCTGACTTATTAGGACTGTTTAAAAACACTTGTGAGCACTCTACCGCTTTACGTGTGACATAGTCGTCTAACAAGTTGATTTGATCGCTCATGAAGAATGCTGAATCAGTACCGTTCGACCTACTAATTTGAGTCAAACGGTTGATATCAACAAACCCATGCTCATCTCTGCATTTAAAATAGATTTCGTTTGGATTAACCTTACCTACTTCAAGAATGTAGCTAATGACCTTCTTGATGTCTTTATCAACAAACATGTATGCTTTCAGCTTAAATTTTGAGAATAAGTTAGGGTGTTTCATTAAATTGCACAAGATAGATTCTTCTGTGCTTAAACGGTCAATCATGATTGCGTAACTCCTTAACGAACGCCCTAGCTTTATCCCTAACCGCTTCCCATTCTTTTTTGTATGCAGGATCATGCTCTAACTTATACGCATGCGTCTGCTCGATAGGTTTCTCGTCCGGAATAAATGGTTCAGGTTTGTCAGCTAGTATGTCTGCGATATTAGGTTTGTATTTACTTATCTTGATGAAGTTTTTGAGTTTATTTAACGTCAGCTGGTAATCTCCGTTATTCATCAACATTTCAACCCACGTAAGTGCCTTTTGCTTATTTTGGTTAAACCCCATGTCATATAGGTCTTCTAATTTTTGCAAAATGTTAATAGCTTCTTGCTTGCTCATAGACATTACTATCAGCCTCCACCATTAATTGTTCTAGCACATTACCCTGCTGTTCAACTGCTTCTTGATTCAAATACTTATCAAACTTATTGCTAAATAATGTGCTTGGTTGTAAATATTGTTTCATATGCTCAACGTTAGACCATTCAGCTACTTTGTTATCAATCACTTTAATAAAATCATCTAGTGTGTATCCCTCATTAAACCTAGCCTTAATCAACTTCTGATTTGCTTTTGATTTATGACTGAACTTCTTGCCAGTCTTTCTGTTTAGATGCTCAATAATTTGCTTATATGGGATGTGGACGACTCTACTGTCATTATTAGTTAAGTCATTATTAGTTAAGTCATTATTAGTAGTGTCCGATTTCGCGATTACCATTTTCGCGTCTCCCATTTTCGCGACTTCCATTTTTCGGACACGCGGTTTTTCATGAAGCGTATAAATATATCCATCAAAATCGCCATTATCTTTGCGTTTACTTTGTCTAGTCATATAACCTTTATCAATTAATTCATTGATAATAGACCTTACGCTTGCTTTACCATCTGTAGACATCTTAACCAACTGTGATTGATATATTTCCCAGTCATCCGGCTTCGAAAAAAGGTAACTCATTAAACCTTTTGCTTTCCATGACAGTTCTGCATCTTCAACATAATGTTTACTAGCTATAAAATAGCTACCTGTTGATTTGTCACTTCTGATTATGCTCATGTCTTCTCTCCTTTCAGCATTTTGTTCAATCGATCATCAACTTTGACCCAACTATCTTGTAAATGGTATTTCTCGTTGAAACTTTTAATACCAATCACATGTTGCTCCGAGTGATGGTCTCTGCATAACGCTAATACTTTGTTACCATAGTGATTTATCTTTGTTCTATCACGTCCACGTCCAACCGCTTCAAGGTGTGCTAAATCACTATGTGGCTTACCACAAATCACACATGTACGATTCACTGTCGCCCAATATAAAAAGGCTTTGTCATTCTTTAATAGGTCGCTTGTCTTGTAATTGAGTGGTATGTCGTTATAGAACACCCAATCTAACGTGACCTCTATCACTTGGTTCGCTTGCGTTCTCGTACAATTGCTCAGTGACAACGTGCCATAGCCTTCTACAAAAGATACATAGTCCATAAACATGTAACGCATATACTCTCTAGGTTGACCTGTGTGTGCCTCTATGTCATTACATAGCGCGAATATCTTACGACGTTGCTTGCCAGTGATAGAGTTAGAATCTATCACTGAACAATCAACATCAATTGGCCACTCCACATCCAACAATTCAATTGCTGAATCAGGAATATCGACGTCAGTCACAACAGCATTGTATAAGCCTTTTTTGTTTTTTTGATACTTTACGATTTGCGACATCTAACCACCTCATCAAAATGGAAGATCCTGATCATCTATATCAATTGGGCCGTTTGCATTAGCGAATGGGTTACTATTGGTTTTTGCATTTGACTTAGACTGCGATTTATTTGAATCGTTCTTCTCATTCTCTTTAATACCGATTTTTTCATAGAAAACCGTACCATCAAACGCCCAAAATCTTTTTAATACCGTATTCCATTTGTCCGTGTAATCGTTGTATTTACGCTCTAATTCAATGTTGATAGATTTGCCAATAACGTCTCTATCAGTGAAGTTAAACATCATGTTATTACCTTGAATGCCTAGCGCTTTTAAGAATGAATACAGCCAGTTTTTAGCAAAGCTGTTAGTTGTATCAGCGTTTGCGTAGTGAACAAACTCTCCTTCTTCTTTGTGAGCGAAAGTGATTACAAATTGATCATGTCCATTCTTTGATCGCTTTGCCTCAAAGTTTTTGATTTTTACACTGTATGAACCAGGTTGCATATAGTTCCCTAATTCTTGTGCGCCTTGTAAATTAATATTGAAATTCATAAATGTTTACCGTCCTTTTTATTTATTAGTTTCCATTTCTGATAGCATCAACTAGCATTGATAACGATGCATTTTCAAACTTTTTATTATTAAGTGTTACTGATGGGGAATGTCTTACT
>NZ_PPRF01000062.1 GCF_002902145.1 Staphylococcus rostri
TCCCATGCCGAACACAGAAGTTAAGCTCTTTAGCGCCGATGGTAGTCGGACTTACGTTCCGCGAGAGTAGGACGGTGCCAGGTAATTCAACGAGAGAGGTCATATTGACTTCTCTTTTTTTGTGCGTTCATTTAAATATAGTAGTACGATGTTGTTTGAGTGTTTCGTATGTATTGAAAGCTATTTAAGTTGCGCAATGGAAAGTCGTATCTAGCTGGTGTCTACTACTAGAGGAATATTTACCTTCTATCATCAGTCTGGTAGCGCTATAGAAGATGCCTATTAACTAGCAAAATGAAGTGAGCCTACCTATCAACTAGCAAGTCAAAATATGCTCCTTGAACAATAAACTAAATAAAGACAGCTCATTCAAAAGCAACTAACATATTATTAAAAAGGGTGTATTTATATGACCAATCAACCTTTCACTTGGAAAACCTTACTGGACGATCTATTAAAGGATACGCAACCACAAGTGCACAATGAACAAGATGATGGCATTACTGAGACGTATATGCGCACGGTGATGCAGAATCATATTGATATGATTAATAAAGAAACGGCAGTATCAACATCACTTTATTATGCGGATGACATTGTGGTTGAAGATCCATATGGTGCTACACGATTTAAAGGGAAAGAAGGGGAACGACAAGGATTTCGACATATGGCGGATGTCTCATTTATCCCACAAAAAGCGGAATTAGTCGCACCGATTAGTACGAGTTACGGGAATAAGGCTGCGATGGCTTTTAAACTGTATGCGCAGATAGATGGTCACGATGTTACAATTGATATTATTGAAACGATGACATTCAATGACGCTGGAGATATTACAGAAAGAATTGCATACTGGGGTAAAGAGAACGTGACTTTGCTGGATTAAGTACATTAAAAAGACTGACGAAATATAGGTAATAGGCCTATCATCGTCAGTCTTTTTGTTTAGATTAAGAGTGAATATAACATTTTATTTTCATTGATGTAGATGTTTTTCGGGTCGAATGCGTTAACATTAGCAATCAATTGTTGGAGGTCTTGGTGGTTCTGTAATTGAATGCCAATGATAACTGTTCCCGTGTTTTGTGAGCTTTTCTTCAAGTATTCAAATTTGGTAATGTCGTCTTTTGGACCGAGTACGTCGTTAACGAATTGGCGTAATGCGCCTGGTCGTTGTGGGAAGTTAAGAATGAAGTAGTGTTTCATTTCTTCGTACAGTAATGAACGCTCTTCAATTTCTTTCATACGGTTGATATCGTTGTTCCCACCGCTGATGATGCAAACGACGTTTTTGCCTTTGATTTGTTCGCGATACTGTTCGAGTGCACTGATGCTCAAAGCGCCAGCGGGTTCTGCGACGATGGCTTGTTTTGAATACATATCGAGAATTGTTGAACATACTGCGCCTTCATCAATTTGAACGTAGTCGCTTAACAGGCGATTACAAATATTGAATGTAATCTCGCCAACACGGGCAACGGATGCGCCGTCAACGAATTTATCAATGTTTGGTAATGTTACGACTTGTTGTTGTTGGACTGCTGCGTGCATGCTGCTTGCGCCTAAAGGTTCAACCCCAATGAGTTGTGTTTGAGGGCTGTTTGCAGCGAAGTAGGTTGCAACGCCGGACATCAAACCGCCTCCGCCAATTGCACCAAATAGATAATCGAATGAAATGTTGTCTTCTGCTGCTGTTTGCAAAATTTCTTTCGCGAGTGTGCCTTGACCAGCAATGGTATGTACGTTATTAAATGGATCAATAAACGTCATTGCGTGTGCTTGTGTGTATGACAATGCTTCTTTTAAACAATCGTCAAAAGTATCGCCAATTAGTTGAATTTCGACGTTGTTGCCACCAAAAAATTGAACTTGGCTTACTTTTTGGTTAGGTGTTGTCACTGGCATAAAGATAACCGCATGCAAGTCTAATTGACGAGCAGTAAATGCGACACCTTGCGCATGGTTACCGGCACTTGCACATGTAATGCCTTTTGCTTGTTGTTCATGTGGTAAGACAGAAATGGCGTTATATGCGCCTCTTAATTTGAAAGAACGTACCCACTGTAAGTCTTCACGTTTCAAATAGACGTTACAGTCGTATTTCATTGATAAGTAATGATCCTTTTCTAATGGTGTTTGTTTGACAGTTTGTTGAATGCGTAAAAATGCCTCATCGACATCTTTCGCAGTGACGGTTTGTGTTTGTACAGTCATATCTTTCACTCCTTAATGTTGTTGTTCATATGCGGTGATTTCTGACGCATATTGTAAAGTAATCGCAATGTCATCCAAGCCATTGACGAGTTTATGTTTCCATGTTTCGTCAATATCGAAGCTGAATGTGTCTGTTGCGGTTTTAATTTGTTGTTCAGGTAGGTTAATAGTAAGCTCAGTTTCTTGTGCTAAGCGTTCACGTGTTGCTTTGTCTAATACAATCGGGAGCAACGCGTTTTTCGTACAGTTCATATAAAAAATATCGCTATAACTACCGGCAATAATGACTTGGAATCCATAGTCTTTCAATGCCCATGCTGCGTGTTCTCGGCTCGAACCACAGCCAAAGTTTTCGCCTGTAATCAAAATGGATGCACCTTGCGCCTCAGGTTGATTCAACGCAAAGTCAGGATTGTCGGAACCATCTTCCAAGTAGCGCCATTCATCAAAGAGAAAGGGGCCAAAGCCCAGTTTGGAAATACGTTTCAAATGGACTTTTGGAATAATTTGATCGGTATCAATATTGTTATGAAATAGAGAAACGACTTTCCCTGTATATTCAGTAATTGGTTTGATTTCCATTATGTGTGAACCACCTTTCTAACATCTACAAAGTGTCCGTGAATTGCCGCGGCAGCAGCCATAGCAGGTGATACAAGATGTGTGCGTGCGCCTTTACCTTGGCGTCCTTCAAAGTTACGATTGCTGGTTGAAGCACAGTGAACGCCAGCAGGGACTTGGTCAGGATTCATACCGAGACACATACTACATCCCGGTTCGCGCCATTCAAAGCCAGCTTCTTTAAAGATTTTGTCTAATCCGAGCGCTTCAGCTTGATGTTTGACCTGTCTGGAACCAGGGACGACAATGGCGGTGATGTCTTCATGGACACGTTGGCCTTTGACGAACTTACTTGCCTCAATCAAATCGGATAGACGTGCATTTGTACATGAGCCTAAGAATACATAGCCAAGTGGAATGTCAGACGCTGTTTGTCCAGGTTGTAAGCCCATATAATCATAGGCACGTGCATCGTTTGTGTTTTCAATCGCTGGGAATGGTGTTGAGAAGTTCACACCCATCTCTGGACTAGTCCCCCATGTGACTTGCGGTTCTAAATCTGTGACATCGAGTGTAATCACTTTATCAAAAACAGCATCCTCATCACTATATAGCTCTTGCCATGCGGCTTTTTGTTCAGCGATATTCCCTGCGTAACGTCTGCCTTCCATATAGTCAAATGTTGTATCATCTGGACGCATAACACCGTATTTTGCGCCTGCTTCAATCGCCATATTACAAATAGTCATACGTGCTTCCATAGACAGTTGCGCGATTGTCTCACCTGTAAATTCAAGCGCATAACCAGTTCCAAAGTTCACGCCGTGTTGATTGATAAGGTGTAAGATAATATCTTTTGCGTAAACACCTTTAGGTAACGTGCCACTCACTTCAATCTTCAAATTTTTCGGTTTCGTTTGCCAAAGTGTTTGTGTCGCGAAAACGTGTTCAACTTCGCTTGTCCCAATACCAAAGGCAATTGCTCCGAAAGCACCGTGTGTCGCTGTATGTGAGTCGCCACAAACGATTGTTTTACCCGGTTGTGTCAGTCCAGTTTCAGGTCCGACCATATGCACAATACCTTGCTCATCGGATCCCATATCAAAGAGGGTGACGTTAAATTCTTCGCAGTTTTTCTGCAATGCTTGAATTTGTTTATTCGCAATGTCATCTTTAATATTAAAAATGTCAACGGTTGGGACGTTATGGTCAAGTGTTCCAAACGTTAAGTCAGGTCTTCTCAACGTACGTTTTTGAAGTCGTAATCCTTCAAATGCTTGTGGAGAGGTGACTTCGTGAATTAAGTGTAAATCAATGTATAACAATTGTGGCTCTCCAGCTTGTCCTGTTATGACGTGGTTGTCCCAAATTTTATCAAATAGTGTACGTCCCATGTTTAGACCTCCTTGATACGAGATTGAAGTGCTTCAAAAATCTCGGTTGTGCTTGCTTGACCGCCTAAGTCTGGCGTTGTTATGTTTTGAGCAATCAGTGTATCGACTGCAGTTTCTAGCCATGTAGCCATATCATCGCGTTGTGCAGAATTGCGTAAACACATCGCTAGTGATAACAACATGCCGAATGGATTGGCTTTATTTTGACCGGCGATGTCTGGTGCAGAGCCGTGAATCGGTTCGTAAAGCGCGGGACCTGATTCACTAAAGCTTGCGGATGGCGATAGCCCCAGTGAACCAGGGAGCATAGAGGCCTCATCGCTTAAGATGTCGCCAAATAGATTTTCAGTCACGATAACATCAAAGTCAGTCGGGCGTTTTAACAAATGCATACTACATGCGTCTACGAGTAAATGCTCGACGGTCACGTCTGGATACTGTTCTGCAATGCGATTGATTGTTTGACGCCACAATTTGCTTGAAGATAAAACATTCTCTTTATCAACAGACGTCAGTTTTTTACGACGTTGTTGTGCGAGCTTGAATGCTTCATGCGCAAGACGTTCGATTTCGGCTACTGTGTATGTCAACGTGTCAACCGCTTCATGCGCGTCCCAATGACTCGGTGTGCCAAAGTAAATACCACTTGTTAACTCACGCACGATGACTAGGTCTGTCTGTGCAACAATATCTGCTTTTAATGGTGATAAATTCACAGTATGTTCACTGACACGTGTTGGACGGATATTCGCAAATAAGCCGAGTGATTTACGTAACTTCAGTAAGCCGTGTTCAGGACGATTGTTTGGGTCTTGCCATTTCGGTCCACCAATTGCAGCTAACAACACTGCATCGGCTTGTTGACATGCTGTTAAAGTCGCTTCAGGTAGGGGTGACCCTGTGGCATCAATCGCGCTACCACCCATGAGATGTTCTGTCACGTCGTAATCGAAGTTGTACTTTTCTGATAATGCAGCAAGTACCTCTAATGTTCCTGACATAATCTCTGGACCAATACCATCACCTGGTAACGTTACGATATGAAATGTCATTCTGCGTCACCTTCTTTTGACTTCGGTGCATCGACGAGTTGTGAAGCGGCTTCTACATACGCTTTACATGACGCATATAAAATATCATGGTCGAAACCAACGCCTGATACTTGTTTATCATCAAGCTGCAAAGTAACATGAACTTCGGCTTGTGCGTCGCGTCCTTCAGTTAATGCGTCGATACGATAGTCGATTAATTTTGGTTTGTTTTGTAAAATGCGGTCGACAGCGTTATAGACGGCGATAATTGAACCTGTCCCAATGCTGCTATCTTGATACGTATTGCCAGCTTGGTCTTTCAACACAACGACAGCACTTTGTAGACCTTTTGATACGAATTGTAACTGGAGTGAGTCCAATTGATATGTCGCATGTTTTTCATGTTCAGAGCCTTGAATCAATGCGTGAATATCACGATCTGTGACATGTTTTTTCTTATCGGCAATCCCTTTAAATGCTTTAAACAGTGCTTTTTGCGTGTCAGCATCAATGTCGTAACCTAATTGCTTTAACTTGTCTTGGAATGCATGACGACCTGACAGCTTGCCGAGTGGTAATTCTGTACTTTTCACACCGACGAGTTGTGGCGTCATAATTTCATACGTTTCAGGATTTTTCAAGAACCCATCTTGATGAATACCTGACTCGTGACTAAACGCATTCTTCCCAACAATCGCTTTATTACGTGGGACGCGAAGCCCTGCATAACGCGCAATTAAATCAGACGTTTGTTTCGTTGCTTCAAGTTTGATGTTTGTTTGAATTTGGTAATGGTCTTGACGGACATAAAGGCCAAGGGCAACTTCTTCCAAAGCGGTGTTACCCGCACGTTCACCAATACCATTAACAGTTCCTTCAATGCGTGTAGCGCCATTTTCAATTGCAGCCATACTATTGGCAACGGCTAAACCGAGGTCATCGTGGCAATGCGCACTATATGTGATTGGTTCAGGTGCTTTAACTTCTTCAATGAGTGTTCTAAAAATCTGACCATATTCTTGAGGATACGTATAACCAACTGTGTCTGGAATGTTGATAACTGTAGCACCAGCATCGACAGCAGTTTGGACACTTTTGATGAGAAATGGTAAAGGTGTACGTGTTGCATCTTCAGGTGAGAACTGAACAATGTCAAAGCGTTCTTTGGCGTAACGCACATGTTCATCAATTGAAGCTAATACTTCATCTTCTGTCATGTTAAGTTTAGAGGTTAAGTGGATAGGGCTTGTTGCGATAAAAACGTGTATGGACGGAGAAACCGCGTCTTTCGTTGCTTCGTATACCGCGTCGATATCTGATTTCAAACAGCGTGCAAGTCCTGTAACGGTTGTACGTTTTAAGTGACGTGCGATTGCTTGAACAGATTGGAAACTTCCTTCACTTGAAGCGGGGAAACCAGCTTCAATGACATCAACGCCCCATTGTTCTAACTGAGTTGCAATTTTTAGACGTTCATCAAAAGAAAAACTGACGCCTGGTGTTTGTTCACCATCTCGTAGTGTCGTATCGAAAATTTGAATATGGCTAGACATTGTAAACAGCTCCTTAAATGTAAAATATGTAAGGTGACTAAGAGGTTGTGAAAAGGGGGAGTGAGACAGGAATCTCATTTATCAAAAAAGATTCCGTCGTTCCACCCGAAAATCCCAAATCTCACCTAGTTAGTGATGACAACCTCTTGTACCTTCATCACGTATGTTTATTTAGAAATACTTTTAGACTTGATAAATGGCATCATTTCACGTAATGTTTGACCGACTTCAGTGATAGCATGGTTTTGTTGTGCAGCACGCATTTCTTTAAATGATGCGAAACCATTTTTGTTATCTTCAATGAAACGATCGCTGAATGTACCATCTTGAATATCTTTTAATACGGCTTTCATATTTTCTTTCGTGTCTTCAGTAATAACACGTGGACCTGATACATAGTCACCGAACTCTGCAGTGTTTGAGATAGAGTAGCGCATGTTTTCAAGGCCGCCTTCGTACATAAGATCCACGATTAATTTCATTTCATGTAATACTTCAAAATAAGCAATTTCTGGTTGGTAGCCTGCTTCCGTTAACACTTCAAAACCACTTTGGATTAAGCGTGTCACACCACCACATAATACGGCTTGTTCACCGAATAAATCTGTTTCTGTTTCTTCTTTATATGTTGTTTCAAGGACACCTGCACGTGTTGCGCCGATACCTTTTGCATAGCTTAATGCAAGTTCACGTGCATGACCTGTCGCGTCTTGTTCTACTGCGAATAATGCAGGAACGGCTGAACCTTCCACGAATGTACGACGCACAAGGTGACCAGGGCCTTTTGGTGCAACTAAGAAGACGTCAACATCACTTGGTGGTTGGATAACATTAAAGTGAATGTTGAAACCGTGTGCGAACGCTAAAGCATTACCTGCTTCTAAGTTTGGTGCGATTTCGTTTTCATAGACATCGCCTTGGATTTCATCTGGTAATAACACCATTACAACGTCTGCTTGTTTGACAGCTTCAGCTACTGTAAAAACATCGAAGCCATCTTCTTTTGCTTGATCGAATGAACGACCTGGGCGGATACCAACAACCACGTCATAGCCGTTGTCTTTTAAGTTTTGAGCATGTGCGTGACCTTGTGAGCCATAACCGATAATTGCAACCTTTTTCCCTTGTAATACATCTTGTTCTACTGAATTGTCATAATATACTTTAGCCATAAAAGCATTCCTCCATAGATTCATTAATTGGTTTTTATTATTAAATTAGACGATAGCGGCAGTGCCAGTACGTGATATTTGTTGAATACCGTATGCGGATAAGTCTTCAAGTAACTGATCTAATGTTTCTTGTGGACCGACCGCTTGTAAATACAATGTGCTGTCGTCTTCTTTTAGACGTGTAACATGTGTTGCATAGTTGTTTGTTAAGTCAGTAAACTGTGTGTCATTTTCAGGTTTGTTGAGTTTGATCAGTAACAACTCACGATTAAATGTGTTGGTATCTGTAATATCCTCAACTGTTAATGTGTTGACTTGTTTTTTCAATTGCTGAATGATCGTACGTAACATTTGATCATCAGGTACTTCAGCGACGAAGGTAATCTCAGTGACACCCGCTTCTAATGTTGGACCTGCTGTGATGTTGACGATGTTGAATTGACGTCTAACAAACGTGCTTGTAAGACGATTGAGTGTACCTGCTTTGTCGAATACTGTTAATTTGAATGTGCGTCTCATTCTAATCCCTCCATTTCATGGTTTGCTTTGCCACTTGGTACCATTGGCAATACAGGTTCGGTAGGGGAGATGCGAATATCGATTAAGGCAGGTCCCTCGTAACTGAAAGCTTCATCGAGTGTTGACTCTAAGTTGTCTGCATTGTCGACTAAAAAGCTTTTAACACCATATGCTTCTGACATTTTGGCGAAATTCGGTTGATTGTTAAAGATAGAATGAGAAAAACGTTTATCAAAGAACTTATCTTGCCATTGCTTTACCATGCCGAGCGTACCGTTGTTGACAAGTACGATTTTGACATCTAAGTTGTATTCGTTCAGCAACGCCATTTCCTGGTTCGTCATTTGGAAACCACCATCACCAACGAAGGCAACAACCGTGTCATTCGGTCTGGCAAATTTTGCGCCGATTGCAGCTGGGATACCAAAGCCCATTGTGCCAAGGCCGCCACTTGTGATGAGCTGGCCATGTGTTTTAAATGGATAAAATTGAGCCACCCACATCTGATGTTGACCTACATCCGTAGCAACAAAAGCATCACCATTCGTTAACTCACCGATATATTCAATCGCACGTTGGGGCTTACTAAATGCCACATCAACTGTTTCACGATATGAGAATGGATGTTTTGCTTTGTATTGTGCCACTTCATCTAACCACGCTTGATGTTCTGCAAATGTATCGTCAAATGCGAGTAATTGTTCGAGTACTTCTTTAACATCAGCGACAATGCCTAAGTCTGTACGGATGATTTTGTTGATTTCAGATGGATCAATGTCAACATGAACCACTTTCGCATTAGGTGCAAAAGCATCAGGTTTACTTGCCAGACGGTCATCAAAGCGAGAACCAAAGTTCACTAACAAGTCACATTCAGTTAATGCCATATTACTTGCATAAGACCCGTGCATACCGCCCATACCTAAGAAAAGGGGACTGTCATATGGCACGGCGCCTAATCCGTGTAACGTTGCAGCTACTGGAATTTGATGACGTGTCACAAATGTTTCGAGTAAGTCATTGGCTTGGGCGAAGTTAACACCTGCACCTGCCAATACTAATGGTTTTTGAGATGCTTTCAATAATTCACGTAATTGCTGCACGTCATCCGCTGAAGGTGTAGTTGTCACCTGATAACCTGGTGTACTCACTGTGCTATCGTTTGGCGTTGCTGTTGTCAATGTTCCCATGTCTTTTGGGAAGTCGATGACAACAGGGCCTTTACGTCCTGAGTTTGCAACGTGGAATGCTTCCTTGATGATTCTAGGAATTTCGTTAACATCACGAACTTGATAGTTGTGTTTGGTAATCGGCGTAGTCATGGATAAAATATCCGCTTCTTGGAATGCGTCTTTCCCGATACCCGGAGAGGCAACTTGTCCTGTAAAGACAACAAGTGGTAGGGAATCGCTGTATGCATCCGCAATACCAGTAATTGCATTTGTTGCACCCGGACCACTCGTTACAACAACGACGCCTGTTTTACCACTCGCACGCGCATAACCTTCTGCAGCGTGTGTGGCACCTTGTTCATGGCGATAAAGAATGTGTTTCGGCCCTTTTTCATCGTAGAACGTATCGTAAAGTGGTAAGACCGCGCCCCCCGGATAACCAAAGATATATTCAACATTTTCTTCAATTAAGGCATCAACTAATAACTCGGAGCCGGTTTTAAAAGTAGTTGATGTTGGTTCTGTCTCTTGTTCATGATCGGTTGTATTTACATGTGTCATAAAAATTGCCTCCATTTTGATGAGATTTATAGTAAGTCTTCCGGTACTTTCATGACGCCACCCGTATTGGCACTCGTTACAAGTGCAGTGTAGCGTGCGAGATAGCCCGTTTTAACTTTTGCTTTAAATGGTTGTTGGGATACTTTACGTGCTGCTAATGTTGCATCATCCACGTGTAAGTCCAACGTACGTGTTGTTAAATCGATTGTAATTTCATCGCCGTCTTCAATTAAGCCGATTGGACCACCAGCTGCTGCTTCAGGTGAGATGTGTCCAACTGCGATACCACGAGTGGCACCGGAGAAACGACCATCTGTGATTAATGCGACGTCCTTGCCTAAGCCGCGACCGACGATTGATGATGTAGGGGCAAGCATCTCTGGCATACCTGGACCACCTTTAGGACCTTCATATCGGATAACGACAACGTGACCCGCTTTGACGGTATGGTTATCGATTGCTTCAACAGCTTCATCATGGCTATCGAAACAGATTGCTTTACCGGTAAATGTTTTAATACTTGGATCAACGCCACCCACTTTGATAACGGCGCCATCTGGTGCAACATTGCCGTATAAAACGGATAAGCCACCTTCTTTATCGTAAGGATTGTCGAGTCTACGGATAACGACGTCATTTGTGATTTCTTTACCTTCATTGTTTTCACGTAATGTTTTACCAGTTACTGTGATTCGATCAGGATGTAGCACACCGTCTTTTTTCATCAGCTCATTGATGATTGCTGGGACACCACCTGCTTCATGGACATCTTGCATTGAATACGCAGAACTTGGTGCGATTTTTGATAAATACGGCGTCTTCTTAGCGATGTCATTAATGCGAGATAAGTCGTAATCAATGCCTGCTTCTTGTGCGATTGCTAGGGTATGTAGCACTGTGTTAGTAGAACCACCCATAGCCATATCTAAAGCAAAGGCATCATCAATTGCTTCTTTTGTGACAATGTCACGCGGTTTAATGTCGTGTTTCACATTGTAGACGAGTTGTTTTGCGGCTTGACGAATCATCTCACGGCGTTCATCGCTGACGGCTAATGCTGTGCCGTTATACGGTAGCGCAAGACCGAGCACTTCCATTAAGCAGTTCATTGAGTTAGCGGTAAACATACCTGAACATGAACCACATGTTGGACAGGCATTTTGTTCCATTTCTAAAAATTCTTCTTTTGACATTGTGCCTTCTTTAAAAGCACCAACAGCTTCAAACATAGATGAGAGTGTTAAAGCTTTACCTTGTGACGATAAGCCGGCTTTCATCGGACCACCTGAGCAGAAGACTGCTGGTACATTCGTTCTCATCGCAGCCAGCATCATACCTGGTGTGATTTTGTCGCAGTTCGGGATGTAGAACACACCGTCGAACCAATGTGCATTGATGACCGTTTCAGCGGCATCCGCGATAATTTCACGGCTCGGTAGTGAGTAACGCATACCGATATGTCCCATTGCGATACCATCATCGACACCGATTGTATTGAACTCGAAAGGAACACCGCCTGCTTCGCGAATGGCTTCTTTGGCAATGTCGCCAAGCTCACGTAAATGCACGTGACCAGGAACGATGTCAATGTATGAATTACAAATTGCGATAAAAGGCTTGTTCATATCCGTTGGCGATTTGATTTGTCCCGTTGCATGTAATAAACTTCTTGCTGGCGCTTGGTGATCACCTTTTTTAATCATGTCACTTCTCATTTTTGTTGCCTCCTTGGTTGTTTACAGAAAATAAAAAATACGCCCCAATGTGAATTGGGACGTATTATGGAAAGTCCCATTCAACTAGAAATAGGACTTAAGTCATTTAGTAAAAACTTCTTACTAAAGCTCCAGCCCTGGGCGTATTAATAAAATAATGATATTAAGTTGTTGGTTAGGGAATGAATACTTGTTCATCATATTTATACGCTCCTTATAATAGTCGAATGAGTTGTTTTCTCAAATAAGCTGTTGTTAATTAAATGAATTATCTGAAAAAAGGATAAACTTAATTTAACGCATGTGAACAAATAAGTCAACAGTAAGTTTAAAATTTTCTGAAAAAAGATTGAAATAGGCGTTAAAAACGTTTATGAGTGGACAAAAAAGATATTTACAAAATGATGAACTTCTTTTAAAAGAAACATGAAGAATTGGTTGAAGACATGGCGTGAGGGCGGGACATGAATAGAAACACTTCATTTAAGTTTGAGATTTCATGCCTAGTCAGCCTTGCCGGGGTGGGACAACGGAATCTTTTTGGATAAATAAGATTTCTGTCCCATTCCCAGCTCCTAGACATTCACAATTCTACTCAGTACAAAAATTTGATACAATAGATAGGAAAATTGAGTCAGGAGTGCACATAATGAAAAAGATTCAAAATATAACAGATATGGAAGTATTCGCACAACAACTTGCGACACATCTTGAAGCGGGAGACGTATTGTTGTTAGACGGTGATCTCGGTGCAGGTAAAACGACGTTCAGTCAGTTTTTAGGTCGCGCACTTGGTGTAACACGTACGATTAACTCACCGACATTTAATATTATTAAGTCATATAAAGGTGCGGAACTGAACTTTCATCATATGGATTGTTATCGCTTAGAAGACTCAGAAGAAGATTTAGGATTCGATGAGTACTTTAATGACGAAGCGGTCACAGTCATCGAATGGAGTCAGTTTATCGCAGAATATTTACCAGATACATTTTTAAAAATAACAATTAACGTAATGAGTGAGACGGAGCGCGCATTAGAACTTGAAGCGCAAGGTGCACATTATGAAGCGATAAAGGAGGCACTTGAGCATGTATAGTCTATTGATTGATAGTTCGAACCAGCCGTTAGCCGTTGCATTAATGAAAGAAGATCAAGTCGTCGCAACATATACATCAGCAGTGAAACAGAATCATTCGGTTCAATTAATGCCACAGATTGTAACGTTATTAGAAACAGCAGGCATTACACCACAAGATTTAACCGATATCGTCGTAGCACAAGGACCGGGTTCTTATACCGGCTTGCGAATCGGTGTGACGATAGCTAAAACGTTGGCATACACATTAAACTTGAATTTATATGGCGTATCATCATTAAAAGCCCTTGCAGCAACGTTACCATATAGTGAGCGCTTAATTGTGCCGATTATGAATGCACGTCGTGAACATGTGTATGCAGGTGCGTACCGCTGGCAAGATGGACAGTTACAAAATGTGATAGACGACCAATATATGGCGTTAGCTGACTTAGTAGCACGTGTGAAAGAGGAAGGCGACGTATTGTTTGTCGGAGAAGATGTACGCCAGTTTGAGACGCAGTTACAAGACTTTGATGTGTTACCTTTATTACCACGTGCTGAAGTGATGTGGCAACATAAGGGTGAATCACAAAATATTCATCGTTTTTGTCCGCAATATTTGAAATTATCGGAGGCAGAACAAAATTGGTTGAACCAGCAGAATTCAAAGACCAACTAAATATTCGCCGTATGTCGCATGAAGATGTGCCTGCTGTGTTCGACTTAGAACGTGTAAGCTTTCAACATAGCTCATGGACGATTGACGCGTTTTACCATGAGCTTGAGCAAAATAACTTTGCGCATTATTTTGTCATGACGTATGATGAAGTGATTATTGGATATATCGGTTTATGGATTGTAGTAGACCAAGCACAAATTACAACGATTGCCGTATCGCCTGAATATCGAGGTTACGGACTTGGGCAATTGTTGCTCAACTATGCGAAAAACTTTGCGTCTACCATTGCAACAGTGATGAGCTTGGAAGTGCGAGAACACAATTATGTTGCACAACATGTGTATGAAAAGTTAGGCTTTCAATTTGGTGGTAAGCGTAAAAATTACTATGGCGATGGAGAGGATGCATGGGTAATGTGGGTGAATTTAAATGACTAAACAAACATTGATATTAGCGGTTGAAACAAGCTGTGATGAAACAAGTGTTAGCGTGATTGCGGATGGACATCAAATTTTAAGCAATAGTGTGTTGAGTCAAATCGACAGTCATAAACGCTTTGGCGGTGTTGTCCCTGAAGTGGCGAGCCGTCATCACGTTGAAAATATAACATTAATGGTAGAAGATGCGTTAACAACAGCGCAAGTGACAATGGATGATATAGACGCAGTTGCAGTAACACAAGGACCGGGACTTATCGGGGCATTATTAGTTGGTGTGAATGCCGCAAAAGCATTGGCGTTTGCGCACAACAAGCCGTTAATTCCAGTTCATCATATTGCGGGACATATTTATGCAAATCAGTTGGATAAAGGACTAACATTCCCATTAATGGCACTCATTGTTTCAGGTGGTCATACGGAATTGGTATTGATGCGCAATCATTTGAACTTTGAAGTGATTGGCGAAACACGTGACGATGCAGTCGGTGAAGCCTATGACAAAGTAGCACGTACGATTGGTTTACCATATCCGGGTGGACCACACGTTGATAAATTAGCGGCAGAAGGTATCGACAGTTACGACTTCCCACGCGTGTGGCTAGAACCTGATAGCTTTGACTTTAGCTTTAGCGGATTAAAAAGTGCAGTGATTAATAAATTGCATAACTTAAAACAAAAAGGTGAGACACCGATACCTGAGAATGTTGCAGCGAGCTTCCAAAACAGTGTCGTAGAAGTCTTAGTAGGAAAAGCAATTCGTGCTTGCGAACAGTATGACGTGAAGCAGTTGATTGTCGCTGGTGGTGTCGCAAGTAATCGCGGTTTGCGTGCTGAACTTGAACGTGCAACAGAAGCACACGGTATTACATTATCAATTCCTGAACCGAAATTATGTACAGACAATGCCGCAATGATTGGTGCAGTCGCTTACTATTTATATCAACAAGGCGTCACAGCAGATATGGCATTAAACGGTAAAAGTAATATGTTTTTAGAAACGATATAGAATGAGAAAACACTTTATCATTGGACAGTTAGCCAGTGGGTAAGGTGTTTTTTTAGCTGCGGTTCAATGATAAACCAACATCAGTACACATATGCGATAGAAATAAATGGATATGTTCTTTATTAAGAAATTATAAAGAAATGATTAATACAGTGATATTTAATATAATCTGTCATTTATTGAAATTTTGAATAGTATTAAGTAAAATCACATGTATATTAATTAAATTGTGCAAAAGAAATGTAAAATCAAATATAAAT
>NZ_PPRF01000063.1 GCF_002902145.1 Staphylococcus rostri
CTGTGATAATCAACAGGTCGTCTTCACGCATGTTGTCCAACAGTTCCGGTAAACGTTCGTCGAAGTCCTTCAACGCTTGCGCGTAGCCTGGTTTGTCTCGACGATGACCATATAGCGCGTCAAAGTCTACCAAGTTCAAGAAGCTCAAACCTTTGAAGTCCTTCTTCACTACGTTCATCAGCTGATCCATACCGTCCATATTGCTCTTTGTACGGATTGCTTCTGTTACGCCTTCACCGTCATAGATGTCATTGATCTTACCAATCGCGATGACATC
>NZ_PPRF01000064.1 GCF_002902145.1 Staphylococcus rostri
ATCATTCCACTTGAAGAACTGTATGATATTTGTGAGAAAGTCCGCGAGTTAACGAAAGATCCGAAATACTTGATTGGACGTATCATTGCCCGTCCATATGTGGGCGAACCGGGCAACTTCACACGTACAAGCAACCGTCACGACTACGCATTGAAACCATTCGGTCGTACGGTCATGAATACGTTGAAGGACGCAGACTATGATGTCATCGCGATTGGTAAGATCAATGACATCTATGACGGTGAAGGCGTATCAGAAGCAATCCGTACAAAGAGCAATATGGACGGTATGGATC
>NZ_PPRF01000065.1 GCF_002902145.1 Staphylococcus rostri
TGTTCCCATGCCGAACACAGAAGTTAAGCTCTTTAGCGCCGATGGTAGTCGGACTTACGTTCCGCGAGAGTAGGACGGTGCCAGGTAATTCAACAAGAGAGGTCATATTGACTTCTCTTTTTTTGTGCGTTCTATTATTGAGAAAGGAGCTTTCATGATGCATACATATTGGAGAAATGTGACGTTTGTCGCAACGGATAAAATCAATATTAATCGTGGTATACGCCAAGGGCTGTTGATGCTTGTACCACTATTGTACGGTGTATTAACGGATCATATGTCACTAGCCTTACTCATTTCTATTGGAACATTTGCGCATATTTACGTGTTTAGTGGTACGTTTACGTCGCGTATGCGTGCAGTATGCTTTGCGACGTGTGGTCTGGTATTAGCAATGATGTTGGGGACATTAACGGTAAGTTATCCATTATTGTTTGGCATTGGTCTATTAATTGTGGCAGTACTGCCTTATTATGTGTTTACAACGCTACATCTTCCGGGGCCGTCATCAACATTCTTTATTATTGCGTATAGTCTATCCAGTGTTATGCCTGTGCAACCGGAAGCATTTTTTTATCGTGGTGTAATGGTTGGAATAGGCGGTTTGTTGGGAATTATACTTGTTTATGTAGAAAGTAAGTTGAAAGGTGAGCAACCCGAACAGGCGGCTGTTCAACAAGACTTTGTGCATATTCGTCAATTGGTCCAACATTTTAATAATCAAGTGATGTTTAATGATTTAACGAAAGCGGCAGTGAATGGTTTGATGATGTCATCTGATATTTTGAGTACGACGCGCTCGACATTACAGAAGAAGTCTGCGGCGTATCAACGTTTGATCTTGTTGCATCGTGTGGCTGAAGGGATTTATTCTGAGCTGTTAGAATTAAATGCGAAAGGACAGCGACCATTGCCACCTATTATTGTGGAAATGATGGATTATGTGACGTCGCCTATTGTTGAAGGGAATATATCTCATACACCGTGGCGTAAACGAATTGATGTACCCAAGTCCTATGATGCGTTGGTGCAGTTGATTTTTAAAGTGGATGAAGTGTTACAAATGCCTGATGAACAAGTAAAACATCAAGCGCATGTGACATCACCGCAATATTTAGCGCGTTTAAGATATAATTTAACGCCAGAGTCTATGAATTTTATTGCGACGTTAAAGTATACAGTGATTATTGGTTGTGCGATTATGATTGCGTTGGTGTTTGATTTTGAACGTGCGTATTGGATTCCTTTGAGTGCACATACGATTCTTATAGGTGGCGGAACGACGATTGCGAGTATTGAACGTGCAGGTGGTCGCTGGATTGGTACGTTAATCGGGATTGGTATTTCGATTGTGGTCTTATTGTTTGAGCCAAGTCTGTTAGTTGTCGTATTGGTCATGTGTATATGTAGTGCATTAACGGAGATGTTAATTGCGGCGAATTATGCGTTGGCAATGTGTGTGATTACGGTTCAGGTTATTTTGTTAGGTGGACTGGCACAAGGGCATTTAACAATGATGATTGCATTGCCTCGTTTCTTAGATACAACGGTAGGTATTCTTATCGCAGTAATTGGTGTACTACTGATTGGTCAGCGATTGGCAAGTAAACGTCTCCCTGAAATGATGGGAAATGTTGCACGTATCGAAAGTCAGATGTTTCATTATTTATTTTCGGATAATGGTTATCCAACTGAGAAAACAGCGCGACGTGACGCCTTACGTATGAAGTTGCAAATGGATAATATGGAAACGATGTATCGCTATGCTTATAATGAATGGTCTTCAAATCGAAAGCGAACGCAATATTACTATCCAGGGATGTTTTTATTGCAACAGATTCATTTTAAATTATTACAGTGTTTTCAAGCGCCACCAAAAGAGAAGTTAAGTCCAGCAATTATGGGGACGTATTTATTAGTGTTTGAAAATATTGCAAAACATTTTGAACATGGGATTGCGCAAGATGATGTTGTGACATTACCTCCACTACAAAATTATGTACAGATACGTCGTGCATTGATGCAGTTACAAGAAATTGCACTATATGATAAAGGGGATCAGCGTAACCCACATTTATTAGCAGATTAAGTGAAAACCTCCTTACAAAGTCAATGAAGGCTTTGAAGGAGGTTTTTCATTGCAATGCATGAATAAGTTGTTCCACATGATTGGCTAATTCATTGTCATCTATACCACCAAATCCTAATACGAAGCGTGGTGTTGTATCGTTGGCATGAAAACGATAGTGTGACAGTGGTTGGATGTCAATCGCGTGTGCTTTGAACCGTTGTAGGCAGTCTTGTTCGCTTAGGCCGTTATGAATGGTGACAATAAAATGCATACCGGTTTGTGCACCGTCAATGCGACAGAGTGTTGGATGTTGTGATAAATGGTTAAGCAATACGTCACGCTTTTGACGATAGATTTTCCGCATGCGATTGAGGTGCCGTTCGAATTGATTGCTTTCCATAAATCGGCTGACCATATATTGTGTGTGTCGTGGAACGGTGCCTCCTTCGATATTGCGTGTCTGATGATATTGTTTTGCCAAATGAGCTGGTAAGACGGCGTAAGCAATACGAATGCTTGGTGCAATGGATTTTGAAAAGGTGCTGACGTAAATGACGCGTTCAGCTTTATCTAGGCTTTGAAGTGCAGGAATAGGTTTACCTTCGTATCGAAATTCCGAGTCATAGTCGTCTTCAATGATATAGCGGTCGGGATGTGCGCTTGCCCATTTGAGTAGCTTGACACGATTTTGCAGGCTCATTGTTACACCTGTTGGGAATTGGTGACTAGGTGTGATGTATACAATATTGTCGTCACATTGCTCGATGTGTGCAACATGAATGCCATCGTCTTGTACTGGGATGAAATGAAATGGAATGTGCTTACGTGTCAGTAGCTGTGGCACTTGTGGATAGATTGGATCTTCCAACATAAATGTGTGCTGTGACGGCAGTAAGTCTGTAATGATTGATAATAGTTGCTCTGTTGATGACGCGATAATGACTTGTTCCGGTGTCGATTGAACGCCACGGCTATGAAACAGGTAGTGACTAATTTGTTGGCGTAACGTAAAGTCTCCTTGTTGATCACCAGTTTCCACCAACGTATGTTGTAATGTATCGAAAGCTTCTTTGGCGTATTTACGAAATTGTTCAAATGGAAAATGTGCTTTGTCGATGGCACCTAATTGAAACATATAGCGTGACGATGGAGGTGTGTCGGCTAATGTCATGGTTGATTCAGTCATTTCACGTTGTTGGCTAATGAGTGGCAATGTATCAATATCACTGACAAAAAAGCCTGAGCGTTGCTTGCTGTAAATGTAACCTTCATCTACCAATTGCGCATAGGCGTTTTCAATCGTTGTTTGGCTAATAGCAAGATACTCTCCTAAGTGGCGTTTAGAAGGTAGTTTTTCGCCTTCTTGCAGTTGACCATTAATAATGCTATCTCGAATTTTTTCATACAATTGCATATAAATCGGCTGATGATGTGATTTATCAATATGAAACATCAACATTTCCATTGTATTCCCTCCTATCTGACCCTTTTATATTTTGTTAATTTGACACTTTAACCAGTTCAGTTATTAGTATAAGCTACATCTAAACATACATAAAGGGGGAAATTTTTTATGACGAAACAAGTCGGATCAGAACGTGTCAAACGTGGTATGGCAGAAATGCAGAAGGGCGGCGTCATTATGGACGTTGTGAATGCAGAACAAGCGAAAATTGCGGAGGCAGCAGGTGCGGTAGCTGTAATGGCATTAGAACGTGTACCATCAGATATTCGTGCAGCGGGTGGTGTCGCACGTGCATGTAACCCAAAAATTGTTGAAGAAGTGATGAACGCTGTGTCTATTCCGGTTATGGCGAAGTGTCGTATCGGTCATATTACAGAGGCGCGTGTGTTAGAAGCGATGGGTGTCGACTACATAGATGAATCAGAAGTATTAACACCAGCGGATGAAGTGTTCCATTTGAAGAAAAGTGATTACACAGTACCGTTCGTATGCGGATGTCGTAACTTAGGTGAAGCGGCACGTCGTATTGGTGAAGGTGCAGCGATGTTACGTACAAAAGGGGAACCAGGTACAGGGAATATCGTTGAAGCAGTACGCCATATGCGTCAAGTGAACCAAGAAGTTGCACGTATTACTGTTATGAGTGACGATGAGTTGATGACAGAGGCGAAAAACTTAGGGGCACCGTATCACATCTTGCAAGATATTAAAAAACATGGTCGCTTACCAGTGGTTAACTTTGCGGCAGGTGGGGTTGCAACGCCACAAGATGCTGCATTGATGATGGAACTTGGTGCGGACGGTGTATTCGTTGGATCAGGTATCTTTAAGTCTGAGGATCCTGAGACGTTTGCGAAAGCGATTGTCCAAGCAACGACACATTATCAAGATTATGAGTTGATTGGTCGTCTTGCTAAAGATTTAGGTGCGGCAATGAAAGGTTTGGATATTAACCAACTGTCATTGGAAGAACGCATGCAAGAGCGTGGTTGGTAAGATGAAAATTGGTGTATTAGCATTACAAGGGGCAGTCCGTGAGCATATGCGTCAAATTGAAGCGTGCGGTCATGAAGCGATCGCAGTGAAGACTGTCGCACAGTTAGAGACGTTGGACGGTTTGGTGATACCAGGTGGTGAATCAACGACATTACGTCGTCTGATGACGTTATATGGCTTTAGAGAGGCATTGCGTGCATCATCACTACCAATGTATGGCACATGTGCAGGATTAATTGTACTTGCAGAAGATATTGAAGGCGAAGAAGGTTACTTACAAAAGCTGGATATTACAGTTGCACGAAATTCATTCGGACGCCAAGTCGATAGCTTTGAAGCAATGCTTGATATTGAAGGTATTGAACAGCCCGTAGAAGGTGTCTTTATCCGTGCACCACACATTCAATCTGTGCGCGACGGTGTATCAGTATTAGGAACAATTGACGATAAAATCATTGCTGTACGACAAGGACGTTATCTCGGCGTGTCGTTCCATCCAGAATTGACGGATGATACGACAATGATGCGCTATTTTATTGAACAAGTGGCTGCATCGTAATAGGACGATGTGTTTGCAGGCTAGATAGCAAAGGGTATTGCGACTTTATAATTTAGATTCTGGGAAATGATAAACGGTGTTCGCAAAGCAGGATTCTCGACAGAACTTCACGGTTCGACAAAATTTGAAAAGCAATTTTGCTCACCGTTCGGGTTCTGCTCGAATCCTAAACGCTTTTCTCACAACCTCTGACTTGGATGGCAGTGCCAGCTTCTAATCGCAATTATGTTTCTGGCATCAATGTGCTATCCATATTTGAAAAAACGAGAAGAAAATTCCTAATAAAAAAACCATTAAAATTCGACTCTGAATTTTAATGGTTTTTGTCTTTAGATAAAGAATCCAGCGATTGTTGCTGAGATGAATGATACAAGTGTTGCACCGAATAAAAGTTTTAATCCGAAGCGTGCAACCATGTCGCCTTTTTCGTCGTTTAATGATTTGATGGCACCTGAGATGATACCGATTGAGCTGAAGTTGGCGAAAGATACTAAGAAGACTGAGACAACACCGACTGCACGGTCTGATAAGCCTTGTACTTTGCCAAGTTCTGTCATTGCGACGAATTCGTTAGATAATAATTTTGTTGCCATGATTGAACCTGCATCAACGGCATCGCTCCAAGGAATCCCTGTTAAGAATGCAAGTGGTGCGAAGATGAAGCCGATTAATGTTTGGAAGTTCCAATCTAAAGAACCACCAGATACGAGTCCAATAATACCGCCAACAAGTCCGTTTAATAATGAGATAAGGGCGATATAACCGATTAACATAGCCCCTACGATAACGGCAACTTTGAAACCATCTAAAATGTATTCCCCTAACATTTCAAAGAATGATTGTTGTTTTTGTTCTGTATCGATGATTAATTTATCATCTTCTTCGTTGACTTTGTAAGGGTTGATAATAGACGCAATAATGAAACCACCGAATAAGTTTAAGACAACGGCTGTTACTACATATTCTGGTTTAATCATGGTAAAGTATGCACCCACGATTGACGCAGAAATAGTAGACATGGCAGATGCTGTCAATGTGTATAAACGGTGTTTCGGAATGTATGGTAATTGTTTTTTCAATGAAATGAATACTTCAGATTGTCCTAAAATAGCAGAAGCAACCGCGTTGTATGATTCTAAACGTCCCATACCATTCACTTTTGAAATTAAGAAACCAAGAACATTAATGATCAATGGTAAAATCTTCAAATATTGTAAGATACCGATTAATGCTGAAATGAAGACGATCGGTAATAATACGTTAATGAAGAATGTAGACGCACCGTCATTCATTAACCCGCCGAATACAAAGTTAATCCCTTCTGATGCTTGTTTAAGCAAGTAACCAAATCCTGCTGCTACGCCACCAACAATTTTAATCCCAATATTCGTTTTAAGTAAGAAAAAGGCTAAAACGAGTTGGATAGCAAGCATAAGGCCGATGTATTGCCAGCGAACATTTTTTCTGTCCGAACTTGCAACAAGTGCGAGGGCTAAGAATACGATGATGCCGACAATCCCGATGATAATATGCATGGAATAACACCTCTTATGTTAAATTATTTTATTTTTCTCACTAACTATATAATACAACATAAATGAAAGCATTAACATAACAAATTCATGAATTAAAAAACATATTGGTTGAAAAAGGTCAAAGATGGTCATATAATATAGTCAAAGATGGTCAAAAGGGGTGATATGATGCATAATATGTCAGATATCATAGAGCAATACATTAAGCAGCTTTTCGAGGAGGCACAAGCGGATGTTGTTGAGATACAGCGTGCGAACATTGCCGAACGATTTGATTGCGTACCATCTCAGCTCAATTATGTAATAAAGACAAGATTTACGAATGAACACGGTTATGAAATAGAAAGTAAGCGTGGTGGTGGTGGCTATATTCGCATCACAAAGATAGAAACGAAAGATCATGCGAACTATATCAAACATTTAATGTCGCTGATTGGTACATCGTTATCGCAACAACAAGCGTACTATATTATAGATGGTTTGTTAGAGAACGAGTTAATTAGCGAACGTGAAGCAAAAATGATTGCCGCAGTTGTCGATAGAGAAACATTAAAAATGGACGTTGCTGCGAGAGATATTATTCGTGCTAATATATTGAAACGATTGTTACCAGTGATTAATTATTACTAGAGATGAGAAGGTGATGCGTCATGTATCGTCATGAAGAAGAACAAAAATTAAAGCAAGGCAAACCGCACAAAGCGACGGACATTCATCTGTATCAAGAGCCTGTCCATGGACAATCCGATGAGCACTGGCATGAAGGTGACGATGTTGAAGGGACGTTTGTCATTCAACAAATTCTCCAACATCTTGCGGCGAAACATGGAATCAATGTTGATCAAATGATGTTTCGTGAAGAGAAGCGATGTCCAACGTGTCAGATGACGCTGAAGGATATTGCCCATGTCGGGAAGTTTGGCTGTCATGATTGCTATGAGACATTTCGTGATGATGTTGCGGATATTGTTCGACGTGTGCAAGGTGGGCATCTCGAGCATTCCGGCAAGTATCCAAAATCATCGCATACGAAGCGCGCTTTAAAACGTCAAATTGAAGAAAAACGCGCGTATTTAGAGACATTAGTAGCACAGCAAGCATTTGAAGAAGCGGCAGTTGTTCGAGATGAAATCCAAGCGTTGGAACAGACGCAGCAAAGTGAGGTGTCAAGACGCGATGACGAATGAACATGATGCATCGTTGCAAGACGAGCAACGACAAGAAGCAACGCAACCGGTCGTGATGTCTTCACGTATTCGTTTGGCGCGTAATCTGGAGAACTACGTACATCCACTTATGTTCCCGAATGAAGATGAGGGACATCGTGTGGTCAATGAAGTTCAAGATGCGCTGACGGATTTGAATGTACAGCGTTTAACGGATATGGACCAACAAAGTGCTTACAAGTTAGTGGCGAAGCATTTGATTAGTCCAGAGTTGACGAAACAGCCGGCTGCAGCAGTGTTATTGAATGATGATGAGTCGGTAAGTGTGATGGTCAATGAAGAAGATCACGTGCGCATTCAAGTGATGGGACAAGACTTATCACTGGATGATTTGTATCAACGTGCATCGGATATTGACGATCAGTTAGATGCAGAAGTTGACATTAGCTATGACGAGACGTTGGGCTATTTGACGACGTGTCCGACGAATATCGGCACAGGGATGCGTGCAAGTGTGATGCTGCATCTTCCAGGGTTGTCGATTATGAAACGTATGAACCGTATTGCACAGTCGATTAACCGCTTTGGCTTTACGATTCGCGGTATTTACGGCGAAGGTTCACAAGTGTATGGTCATGTGTATCAAGTGTCGAACCAGTTGACGCTCGGTAAGTCAGAACAAGAAATTATTGAAGCGCTGACGGAATTAGTCACACAGATTATCAATGAGGAACTTGAAGTACGTCAACGCTTGTTGGCACATAAAGAAACTGAGACGTTAGACCGCATTTATCGTTCACTCGGTATTTTGAAATACAGCCGACGTATTTCTGTAGAAGAAGCGTCTTATCGTTTGAGTGACATTAAGTTAGGTGTCGATTTAGGTGTGCTAGACATGCCGGAATTTGATTTTAATGCCATGATGATTGCAATCCAATCACCATTTTTAATAGATGAAGAAACAACACAATCAATCGAATCAAAACGCGCAGATATTTTAAGACAGTATTTATAAATTGGAGGTTGAGTTATGTTATTTGGTAGATTAACAGAACGTGCACAACGTGTGTTGGCACATGCACAAGAAGAAGCAATTCGTTTCAATCATTCAAATATTGGGACGGAACATTTACTATTAGGTTTGATGAAAGAACCTGAAGGCATCGCAGCAAAAGTATTAGAAAGTTTTGATATTACGGAAGAAAAAGTAGTCAATGAAGTTGAAAAATTGATTGGTCACGGTCAAGAACATATTGGCACATTGCACTATACGCCACGTGCTAAAAAAGTGATTGAATTATCAATGGATGAAGCACGCAAATTGCAACATAATTTCGTCGGAACAGAGCACATTCTACTTGGCTTAATTCGTGAAAATGAAGGTGTGGCAGCACGTGTGTTTGCGAACTTAGACTTGAATATTACGAAGGCACGCGCACAAGTTGTCAAAGCGCTGGGTAGCCCTGAAATGGCATCAAATAATGGACAAGTGTCAAAATCAGACAACACACCAACATTAGATAGCTTAGCACGTGACTTAACAGTGATTGCGAAAGACGGTACGTTAGATCCAGTTGTTGGACGTAGCAAAGAAATTACACGTGTCATCGAAGTGTTAAGCCGTCGTACGAAAAATAACCCGGTACTTATCGGTGAACCAGGTGTAGGTAAAACAGCGATTGCAGAAGGCTTGGCACAAGCAATTGTTAACAACGAAGTGCCTGAAACACTTAAAGGTAAACGTGTTATGTCATTAGATATGGGGACAGTCGTGGCAGGTACAAAATACCGCGGTGAATTTGAAGAACGCTTGAAAAAAGTGATGGAAGAAATTCACCAAGCAGGTAACGTCATTCTGTTTATTGATGAGTTGCATACATTGATTGGTGCAGGTGGTGCAGAAGGTGCAATCGATGCGTCTAACATCTTAAAACCAGCATTAGCACGTGGTGAATTGCAATGTATCGGTGCGACAACATTAGATGAATACCGTAAACACATTGAAAAAGATGCGGCACTTGAACGTCGTTTCCAACCGGTACAAGTGGACGAACCAAGTGTTGAAGATACGATTGCGATTTTAAAAGGTTTGAGAGATCGCTATGAAGCGCATCACCGCATTAATATTTCTGATGAAGCGGTGGAAGCAGCAGCGAAGTTAAGTGATCGTTACGTACAAGATCGTTTCTTGCCTGACAAAGCGATTGACTTGATTGATGAAGCGAGTTCAAAAGTACGTTTGAGACATCATACAACACCAACGAATTTGAAAGAATTAGAGCAACAAATTGAACAAGTGAAAAATGAAAAAGATGCAGCTGTTCATGCGCAAGAATTTGAAAATGCGGCGAACTTACGCGATAAACAAACAAAGTTAGAATCGCAATATGAAGCGGCGAAAAATGAATGGAAGAATAACCAAGATGATCGTCATACAACGCTTGTAGCGGACGACATTTCAGAAGTGATTGCTGGCTGGACAGGTATTCCGTTGACGCGCTTAAATGAAACGGAATCTGATCGTTTGCTGAACCTTGAAGAGACATTACACGAACGTGTTATCGGTCAAAAAGATGCCGTGACGTCAATTTCTAAAGCAGTACGTCGTGCGCGTGCAGGGCTTAAAGATCCAAAACGCCCAATTGGTAGCTTTATCTTCTTAGGACCAACGGGTGTCGGTAAAACGGAACTTGCTCGTGCGTTAGCTGAATCAATGTTCGGCGAGGAAGATGCGATGATTCGTGTCGACATGAGTGAATACATGGAGAAACATACTGTGAGCCGTTTAGTCGGAGCGCCTCCAGGATATGTTGGGCATGATGACGGTGGTCAATTAACTGAAAAAGTACGTCGTAAACCATACTCAGTTATTTTATTTGATGAAATCGAGAAAGCACATCCAGATATTTTCAACGTATTATTACAAGTGCTTGACGATGGTCATTTAACAGATACAAAAGGACGTCGTGTAGACTTTAGAAATACGGTCATCATTATGACATCTAACGTTGGTGCACAAGAATTACAAGATCAACGTTTCGCAGGTTTTGGTGGAAAATCAGAAGGCAGCGACTATGAAACAATTCGCAGTACGATGATGAAGAGTCTGAAAAATGCCTTCCGTCCTGAATTTTTAAACCGTGTAGATGATATTATCGTCTTCCATAAATTAGACAAAGAAGAATTGAAAGAAATCGTCACAAAAATGGTGAACCAATTAACAAAACGTTTATCAGAACAAAACATCCATGTAAACGTGACAGAAGCAGCGAAAGAAAAAATTGCTTCTGAAGGTTATGATCCGGAATATGGTGCGCGTCCACTCGTGCGTGCAATCCAAAAAACAGTAGAAGATAACTTGAGTGAACTGATTCTTGAAGGTAAAGATTTGGACGGCAAGTTAGTCACTGTTGATTATGATGGCGAAACATTCCAATATGATGTAACAGAACGTCAAGAAGTAGAACCAACAGCATAATGCGTGATATAGATTGGGGCAACGGAATCCTTGAACATAAGGGTTCCTGCCTCAATTTTTTTGTTTAATCATGAAAGGGTGTCGCCATTGTCAAGTGACGGTTGCCAGTATAAAATAGATTGGGTAGATAAAAGAGATGGAGGTGTGTCAGATGGCGAAAAAGAAAGTGACGTTTGAATGTACCGCGTGTGGATATCAGACGCCGAAATGGATGGGGAAATGTCCGAACTGTGGGGCATGGAACAGTATGGAAGAAACGATTGAACAAAAGGCAGCAAGTCCAAAACATGGTGTGCGTGCTGAGTCGACTGCGAAGGTGCAAAAGTTGAATGATGTAAAACAAGAACAAGCACCGCGTATTTTGACGAATAGTCGTGAGTTAAACCGCGTGTTAGGTGGCGGTATTGTGCAAGGTTCACTCGTGCTGATTGGTGGCGACCCGGGTATTGGGAAGTCGACATTGCTGTTACAAATGTGTGCGTCATTATCGAAAGAACGCAAAATTTTATATATTACGGGTGAGGAATCGCTTAACCAAACGAAGCTGCGTGCGGATCGCTTGGAAGAAGATGCGAGCGCATTAAATGTATTTGCAGAAACGAACTTGGAAATCATTCACGAAGCGGTGAAGAAGGTAGAGCCGGAACTTATTGTTGTTGACTCGATTCAGACGATTTTCCATCCGGATATTACGTCTGCACCAGGTTCTGTCTCACAAGTGCGTGAAAGTACACAGAGTTTGATGCATATTGCCAAGCAGATGAACATTGCGACGTTTATCGTTGGTCATGTGACGAAAGAAGGTCAAATTGCGGGACCACGTTTGTTAGAACATATGGTGGATACGGTGCTGTACTTTGAAGGTGATGAACACCACGCCTATCGTATTTTGCGTGCGGTAAAAAACCGTTTTGGTTCAACAAATGAAATGGGTATTTTTGAAATGAAACAGTCTGGCTTACAAAGTGTTGTGAACCCGTCAGAGATGTTTTTGGAAGAACGTTCGTCTAACGTACCAGGTTCGACGATTGTGGCGACAATGGAAGGGTCGCGCCCATTACTTATAGAAGTTCAAGCGCTCGTAACACCAACGACGTTTAACAATCCGCGACGTATGGCGACAGGAATTGATCATAATCGTTTAAGTTTGTTGATGGCGGTACTGGAGAAGAAGGAAGGATACTTGCTGCAACAACAAGATGCATATATTAAAGTAGCCGGCGGTGTGAAATTAACAGAGCCAGCGGTAGACTTAGGTATTATCATTGCGACTGCGACAAGTTTCAAAGACCGTGCCGTAGATGGTTTGGACTGCTTTATCGGTGAAGTTGGTTTAACAGGAGAAGTGCGTCGTGTCTCACGTATTGAACAGCGTGTACAAGAAGCGGCAAAGTTAGGCTTTAAGCGTGCGATTATTCCGCAAACGAATATCGGTGGTTGGACGTTCCCAGAAGGTATTGAAGTAATTGGTGTGACGTCCGTACATGAAGCGTTAAAATACGCATTGAAGGCATAGTAGAGGCGCCGTATGTAGGGGTAGGATATGTGCGGATATATTACGCATGTGTCTAATCCCATGTGGTGCACTGTAAAGGAAAAGGTGGCTAAGCGAATGACAAATTATCACGTGATTATCCCGGCAGCAGGGAAGGGAACACGTATGGGGCGTACATATAATAAGTTGCTGATTGAAGTTGCACAGCAAACAATTATTGAACATACCGTAACAATTTTTCAGCAAGATCCGTCTTGTAAAGGCATTTACCTCGCGATACAACCTAATGATCGTGAACAATTGACGAAGTTGTTGGCACGTTTTGATAAAGTGAAAAAACTCGTTGAAGGCGGTCGTGAACGTCAAGAAAGTATTCATAAAGTTATTGATGAACTAGACGTAGCAGTAGACGATGTCGTACTCGTTCACGATGGCGCACGTCCTTTCGTTACGCAATCAGTAATTCATACGCTTGCAGATGCGATTCAGACACACGGTGCAGCTGTCATTGGTGTAAAGGCAAAAGATACGATTAAAGTCGTGCATGATCAATTTGTCACTGAAACGTTGGAACGTCAGTATTTATGGCAAGTACAAACGCCACAAGGTGCAACTTACGGCGTATTGAAACAAGCTTATAACATGGCACAGGCTGAAGGGATCATTGGCACAGATGACGCTTCATTACTTGAACATGCAGGTCAATCGGTGTTTATGGTTGAAGGTAATTACGATAATATTAAAGTAACGACAGAAGAAGATTTAACAAATGCACAAGCAATTATAGAGAAAAGGAGCGAAACAAAACATGTTTAGAGTAGGCTTAGGTTATGATGTTCATGCGTTTGATGCAGAGCGCCCATTAATTATCGGCGGTATTGAAGTACCACATACGCACGGCTTAAAAGGTCACAGTGACGCAGATGTGTTATTACATGCGATTACGGATGCATTTTTAGGTGCCTGTGCATTAGGCGATATTGGCAAATTATTCCCAGACACAGATAGTCAGTTTAAAGATGCAGATTCTAAGGTATTGTTAAAAGAAGCCTATGCAGAAGTAAAAGCACTTGGCTATGTCATTAATAACGTTGATGCGACAATCATTGCAGAACGTCCAAAGTTTCGTCCACATATTGATACGATGCGCCAAGTGATTGCAGACTTATTTGAAGTCGATATTGCGCGTGTCAATGTCAAAGCGACAACGAGTGAAAAACTTGGCTTTACCGGTCGTCAAGAAGGTATTGCTGCACAGGCGATCGTGTCTGTCATCCAGCAACAAGGCTAGAACAAAGACACTACGACGAAATCTTTGTTAAAACATGAGATTTCTGTGCAAAAATAAGACGTATGCAGTATAGAAACAAGTAGGAAATAGACGCTATAGCCAAGAGACAGTAGCTGACTGGCATGAAAATACGCTTTGACAAGCTTTTTTCACGCCTAGTCACCCTTGTCGGGGCACTACAACGAAATCTTTGTTAAAACATGAGATTTCTGTAGTGCTCCCGTGCTATAATATAACAATTGAAGATTAAAACAGGAGTGAATACGATGAGTGAACGAGTAAGAGTAAGATATGCACCAAGTCCAACAGGGTATTTGCATATCGGTAACGCACGTACAGCATTATTTAACTATTTATTCGCTAAACATTACGGTGGCGACTTTGTGATTCGTATTGAAGATACGGATTCAAAACGTAACTTAGAAGACGGTGAATCATCACAATTTAACAACTTACAATGGTTAGGTCTTGATTGGGATGAATCCGTGGACAAAGATAAAGGTTACGGTCCATACCGTCAATCAGAACGCGGACATATTTACCAACCATTAATTGACCAATTATTAGCAGAAGATAAAGCGTACAAATGTTACATGACGGAAGAAGAGTTAGAAGCAGAACGTCAAGAACAAATTGCACGTGGGGAAATGCCAAGATACGGTGGTAAACACGCGCACTTAACAGAAGAAGAACGCGCGCAATTTGAAGCGGAAGGACGTAAGCCATCAATCCGTTTCCGTGTGCCACAAGATCGCACGTACAAGTTCGATGATATGGTTAAAGGCGAAGTGTCATTTGAGTCAGACAACTTCGGCGACTGGGTTATCGTTAAAAAGGATGGTGTGCCAACATATAACTTTGCGGTTGCGGTTGACGACCACTACATGGAAATTACAGATGTTATTCGTGGTGACGACCATATTTCTAATACGCCAAAACAATTAATGATTTACGAAACATTCGGTTGGGAACCTCCACGTTTCGGTCATATGACATTAATCGTGAATGAACAACGCAAGAAGTTAAGTAAACGTGACGGTCAGATTTTACAATTTATCGAGCAATATCGTGATTTAGGTTACCTTCCTGAAGCGATTTTCAACTTTATTGCATTATTAGGTTGGTCTCCAGAAGGCGAAGAAGAGATTTTCTCTAAGCAAGAATTTATCGACATCTTTACTGAAAAACGCCTATCAAAATCACCGGCATTTTTCGACAAACAAAAACTTGAGTGGATTAACAACCAATACATGAAAGAAAAAGATGCTGAGACGGTATTCGAAATGACATTGCCACATATGATTAAGGCAGGTTTATTACCAGAATCACCATCTGAAGCGGATCTTGAATGGGGCCGTAAGTTGGTTGCGTTATACCAAGAACAAATGAGCTACGCAGGTGAAATCGTACCACTTTCTGAATTGTTCTTCCGCGATGAAAAAGCGTTAGATGAAGCGGCTCAAGAAGTATTAGACGGCGAACAAGTGCCAGAATTAATGCGCGTATTAAGCAGTAAGTTAGAAGCACTTGAATCATTTGAAGCAGGCGCTATTAAAAAAGAAATTAAAGCCGTACAAAAAGAAACAGGTATTAAAGGGAAACAACTCTTCATGCCAATTCGTGTTGCTGTAACAGGACAAATGCACGGACCAGAATTACCGAACACAATGGAAGTGCTTGGTAAAGATAAAGTATTAACACGCATTCAAAAGTTACTGTAATATGCATTAAGTGTTTAACTTGATATCGGCGGTTAAATCGACTACTATTAAAGTGAATTTGGAATAAAGGATTAGTAAGCTATAACAAGTGTCTCAGAGAGTGTACGGTTGCTGCGAGTACATCACATGTATAGTCGAATGCACCTTTAGGATGACAGTGGAATAGACCAATGAGTGAATATACCTAGTGTGTTAATGCTAGCGTATATTAATAAGAGTGGAACCGTGCAACAGCACCTCTGACAATTTAATGTTGGGGGTGCTGTTTTTACGAGGCAATACTAAAACCTTGAGAAGAGAGGGAGAACCTAAATGTTAAGACGTATGATGGATGATGTGAAAATGGTATTTGAACAGGATCCCGCTGCACGCTCATCTTTTGAAGTCATTACAACCTACGCAGGCTTACATGCGGTATGGAGTCATTTGATCGCACACAAACTTTATCAAAAGAAGCATTATATTTTGGCACGTGCCATTTCACAAGTTTCGCGTTTTTTCACGGGTATCGAAATACACCCAGGTGCTAAGATAGGGCGCCGCTTGTTTATCGACCATGGTATGGGGGTCGTTATCGGTGAGACATGTACGATTGGTGACAACGTAACGATTTATCAAGGTGTTACGTTAGGTGGAACAGGGAAAGAAAAGGGCAAGCGTCATCCGGATATCGGTGACAACGTCCTCATTGCGGCAGGTTCAAAAGTTCTTGGAAACATTAAAGTACATTCGAATGTCAATATTGGCGCGAATTCAGTTGTGCTGAGAGATGTGCCGAGTTATACAACAGTTGTCGGTATTCCAGGACGTATTGTCAAACAAGATGGCAAGCGTATTGGTAAAACGTTCGATCACTTGAACTTACCAGACCCAATTTATGAACAAATTAAGCAACTTGAAAAGCAACTCGAACAAACGAAAAATGGGGAGATTAAAGATGATTACATTATATAATACATTAACGCGTCAAAAAGAACCGTTCAAACCAATTGAGCCGGGCAAAGTGAAAATGTATGTGTGTGGACCAACAGTTTATAACTATATTCATATTGGTAATGCACGTCCGGCAATCAATTACGACGTGGTCAGACGTTATTTAGAATACAAAGGCTTTGAAGTGAACTATGTATCTAACTTCACGGATGTGGATGATAAATTAATTAAACGTGCACAGGAATTGGGAGAAACCGTACCAGAAATTGCAGACCGCTATATTAAAGCGTTCTATGAAGATACAGGTGCATTAAATGTGAAACCTGCAACGTCTAATCCACGTGTGATGGATCATATGGATGAAATCATCGCGTTTATTAAAAAGTTAGTCGATGACGGTTATGCGTATGAGAGTGGCGGCGATGTTTATTTCAGAACACGCAAGTTTGATGAATATGGTAAGCTCAGCCATCAATCACTTGACGACTTAAAAGTAGGGGCACGCATTGAGCAAGGTGAAAACAAAGAAGATGCGCTAGACTTCACTTTATGGAAAAAGGCGAAACCGGGCGAAATCAGTTGGGAGAGTCCATTTGGTGAAGGACGTCCAGGCTGGCACATTGAATGTTCTGTGATGGCATTTGAGAAACTGGGACCAACGATTGACATTCATGCCGGGGGTAGTGACTTGCAATTCCCACACCATGAAAATGAAATTGCACAATCTGAATGTCACAATCATGCGCCATTTGCCAACTATTGGATGCATAACGGCTTTATTAATATTGATAATGAGAAAATGAGTAAGTCGCTCGGTAACTTTATTTTAGTGCATGACATTATTAAAGAAATTGACCCGGATGTATTACGTTTCTTTATGATTAGTGTGCATTACCGCAGTCCGATTAACTATAATTTAGAGTTAGTTGAAGCGGCAAAAAGTGGCTTAACACGTATTCGCAACAGTTATGAAGCGTTACTTGCACGTGAAGCAGTGGCGACAGACTTAGTCGTTGAACAATCATATATGGATCAAATTGATGTGATTTTAGCACAGTTTGAAAAAGTAATGGATGACGACTTTAATACAGCAAATGCGATTACAGCTTGGTATGATTTAGCAAAACTCGCAAACAAATACTTGTTAGAAGACAATACAGCGACAGCAGTAATTGCACGCTTTAAAGAAGTATTCCAAATCTTTAGCGATGTGTTAGGCGTGCCATTGCAATCAGCGCAAGCGGCAGAATTGCTTGACGCAGACGTTGAAGCATTAATTGAAGAACGTAATGAAGCGCGTAAAAATAAAGACTTTGCACGTGCTGATGAGATTCGCGACCAACTCAAAGCACAGAACATTATTTTAGAAGATACGCCTCAAGGTGTGAGATTTAAACGTGTCTAAACAAATCGACTTTAAAATGCTGAGCCCATTAACACTTGCGTATATGGGTGATGCAGTGCTTGACCAATTTGTACGCGGACACATTATTTTAAAGTATCAAAGTAAACCGAACCGTTTGCATCAAGAAGCCAAACGGTTCGTTTCTGCTAAAAGTCAAGCGCAGACATTGGAAGCATTACTCGCAGATGACTGGTTTACTGAGAGCGAGTTGGCAATTGTGAAGCGTGGTCGCAACGCAAAAAGCCATACGAAAGCTAAGAACACGGATATTCAAACGTATCGCAAAAGTTCGGGGCTTGAGGCAATCATTGGCTATTTACATTTAACGCAAGATGAAGGACGTATTATAGAGTTATTGAATGAAATTGTAAAACGTGTAGAAGAGAGGTGTTAACTATGGAATCAGAAGTGATTGTTGGACGTCATGCGGTTCGTGAAGCGATTACGAGCGGACATGCCGTGAACAAAGTGTTAATTCAAGAAGGCGTTAAGAAACAACAAATTGACGATATTTTAAAACAAGCGAAAGATTTAAAACTTGTCGTTCAAACGGTCCCAAAATCCAAATTAGATCAAATATCGACAGCACCTCACCAAGGTGTTGCAGCGTATATCGCACCGTATGAATATGAATCGCTAGAGAACTTCTTAGAACAGCAAGCGAATAAGGAGACGTTATCGACGGTATTCATTCTTGATGGTTTGGAAGACCCGCACAATTTAGGTTCTATTTTAAGAACGGCAGATGCAACAGGGGTGGACGGCATTATTATTCCGAAACGACGTTCTGTGGCTTTAACACAAACGGTAGCAAAGGCGTCCACAGGTGCAATTCAGCACGTGCCAGTTATTCGTGTGACGAACTTGTCGCAAACGATTGATGTGCTGAAGGAACGTGGTTATTGGGTTGCAGGTACAGAAGCGGATAATGCAACGGACTATCGTCAAATGCAAGCAGATATGCCACTTGCCATTGTCATAGGTAGCGAAGGACAAGGTATGAGTCGTCGCGTGAAAGAGAAGTGTGATTTTTATATTAAAATCCCAATGGTTGGGCATGTTAACAGTTTGAATGCGTCAGTAGCAGCGAGCTTGATGATGTATGAAGTGTTTAGAAAGCGTCAGCCTATCGGTGGTGACAAATAACTGATGAAGGATTATTACGTGATTATTGACGGTTATAACATGATTGGCCAGTCACCAGAATTGATGCGCCTTGCCAAGGAAAACTTGGAGGAGGCGAGGGAGCAATTGCTGATAGAGATTGCGAACTATAATGCACTTGTTAAAGGGCGTATTATATGTGTGTTCGATGCCTACGAGCAAGGCACACCACAATCAGAAACAGTCTATCACGGTGTGCACGTTGTCTTCACAAAAGAGGGAGAGACGGCAGACAGCTTTATCGAGCGTTATGTCTATAATATTTATAACAAGCATATTACGCATATCACGGTCGTAACGAGTGATATGAGTGAACAGCACGCCATTTTTGGTACGGGTGCTTATCGGATTTCATCGCGAGAAATGTGGCGTCATCTTAAGGAGAATAAGACAGCTGTCTCTAAGACGATTTCTTCATTTGAAGCACAGAAACCGCGCACACGCATGCATTTATCGGAAGAAGTTTTAACGGAATTTGAGAAAATCAGACGTGGTGAACATAAATAGTTGAGAAGCCTCAAGTTGCTTTTTGAAAGGGAAGCTCATAATCTTATAGAGCAACCTTTTTATAAAGCGAGGCGATTCAATGCGTAATACGGAGTCGCATACGCATGCTCCATGTCCCCCGTCTCAACAGCCAGCAGCAACACAGTCACGTTGGTTAGAACACCAATTGACCTATATTCGGCAACGTGCGACACAATGTTTTAGCGATTATAGTGTGCATGAATATGAACGTGAAGACTTAGTTCAAGAGACAGTGTTCGCTTTGTATAACAAGTTAACTACGATGAAAGATCATCATAGTGTCCCCATTGAACATTACATCAATCGAACAATTCGTCGTCGCAAGTTAGACTATAGGCGCACAAAGATGAATCGACAACGTATTTTTCAGGACTATGTGCAGTCGGCAATCTGTCAAAATCGTTACAATCATCAAGTGCACGGCAATCCGATCGACTTAGCACTCCGAAACGACATACTTTTAGAAGTGTACAACGAGGTACTGGCAACAATGACGCCGATTGAACGGCAAGTGTGTCAATATTTATACCAAGAATGGAAACCCGCAGAAATCGCTCAGGCAATGGAGATTGATTCGAAAAAAGTCTATAATACAATTTATCGTGTACGTCAAAAGTTGAAAGCAGCATTGCATGCGAATGTTGATTGACAATTGAACGTGTCCTTATGTATAGTTAATGAGTATTATAGGATTAAGGTGAGTTAAAGTGAAAAAAGTACCGCTTAGTTGTGAGAAATGTGGCAGTCGTAATTATCACATTCCGAAATCTGCGAACCGAACAGATCGGTTGGCGTTGAAGAAGTTTTGTTCGGCGTGTCAAACACATACACTTCATAAAGAATCCAAATAATTGGAGGTAAAGAAGATTATGGCTAAAAAAGAGAGCTTCTTCCAAGGCGTTAAGTCCGAAATGGAAAAAACAAGTTGGCCAACAGGTCCAGAACTTGTGAAATATACGACAATCGTAGTAAGTACGGTAGTATTCTTCTTACTATTTTTCTACGGTTTAGATATTGCAATTGGTCAAATAATTGAAATGATAAAATAGTGAGTGAGGAGATGTCAGCATGTCTGAAGATTTAGGTGCGAAACATTGGTATGCAGTTCATACCTATTCAGGATATGAAAATAAAGTAAAACAGAACTTAGAAAAACGTGTTGAGTCTATGAATATGACCGAACAGATTTTTCGTGTTGTGATTCCTGAAGAAGAGGAAACACAAGTGAAAGATGGTAAAGCGAAGAAATCAATGAAGAAAACTTTCCCAGGTTATGTGTTAGTAGAACTTATCATGACGGATGAGTCTTGGTATGTTGTACGTAATACGCCGGGTGTTACAGGATTCGTTGGTTCTGCAGGGGCAGGTTCTAAGCCAAATCCGTTATTGCCTGAAGAGGCACGCTTTATCTTGAAACAAATGGGCATGAAAGAAAAAACAATCGATGTTGAAGTCGAACTTGGTGAACAAGTACGTGTTACTTCTGGACCATTCGCAAACCAAGTCGGCGAAGTAGAAAGTATCGAAGCAGACAAGTTCAAGTTAACGGTATTGGTAGATATGTTCGGACGCGAAACACCAGTTGAAGTTGAATTTGATCAAATCGAAAAACTATAAGTCAGTGTAAAAAGAAAATAAAGTTTTGTGTTGTAATCTAATAATCTAGATGATATAATAACGAGGTCGCGCATTTATAGCGCTACATTTCGTCACGAAATGTTAAGAGTGGGAGGGCAAAAATGAGCCCTGTGACCACATCACGATATCAAGGAGGTGCACATCGTGGCTAAAAAAGTAGAAAAAGTAGTTAAATTACAAATTCCAGCAGGTAAAGCAAACCCAGCACCACCAGTTGGTCCTGCACTAGGTCAAGCCGGTGTGAACATTATGGCTTTCACAAAGGAATTTAATGCACGTACGCAAGAACAAGTAGGTTTAATCATTCCAGTAGAAATTTATGTATATGAAGACCGTTCATTTACATTCATTACAAAAACACCACCTGCAGCAGTTTTACTTAAAAAAGCAGCAGGCGTTGAAAAAGGTTCTGGTGAACCAAACAAAACAAAAGTTGCTACTGTAACGAAAGATCAAGTACGTGAAATTGCTAACACTAAAATGCCAGACTTAAACGCTGCTGACGAAGAAGCGGCTATGCGTATCGTTGAAGGTACTGCACGTAGTATGGGTATTGTTGTTGAGTAATTCATTAACGTCAACACGCAATTAAACGAACAAATGATAAATTTTGTAGTGAACGCAGATAGACCCCTTTGTTATACGAGATGACATTGTAAGATGTGCTAATACATCGGGTTATCTGCGCTCAACTTGCTATTACGGCAAGTAAACGTGGGAGGACATTCCGATAACACCACTAAAGGAGGACAATAATAATGGCTAAAAAAGGTAAAAAGTATCAAGAAGCAGTTAGCAAAATTGATCGCCAAGCATTCTACGCTATTGAAGAAGCGATTAAATTAGCTCAAGAAACATCTGTTGCTAACTTCGATGCTTCAGTTGAAGTAGCATTCCGTTTAGGAATTGATACACGTAAAAACGACCAACAAATCCGTGGCGCGGTAGTATTACCACACGGTACTGGTAAATCACAACGTGTATTAGTATTCGCTAAAGGCGACAAAATTGCAGAAGCAGAAGCAGCAGGCGCTGACTACGTTGGCGACGCTGAATACGTTAACAAAATCCAACAAGGTTGGTTTGATTTCGACGTAGTCGTTGCAACACCTGACATGATGGGTGAAGTTGGTAAATTAGGTCGTGTATTAGGACCTAAAGGTTTAATGCCTAACCCTAAAACAGGTACTGTAACAATGGACGTTACAAAAGCTGTTGAAGAAATCAAAGCTGGTAAAGTTGAATACCGTGCTGAAAAAGCAGGTATCGTACACGCGTCTATCGGTAAAGTATCATTCGATACTGACAAACTTGTAGACAACTTCAAAACATTATTAGATGTTTTAACTAAAGCAAAACCAGCTTCAGCTAAAGGTACTTACTTCAAATCTGTTTCAGTAACAACTACAATGGGCCCTGGTGTCAAAGTAGATACTGCAACTTTTAAACTTTAATTGATAGATAAAAGCGTAAAATGATCAACTGATTGTTTTACGCTTTGTCATAAATAACTTTAAATTAACTGTTGACTATTACGGTCAAAACAGTTATATTTAACTTTGTTGAATATTTTACCTAAGACAGTAGGAGCATGTATATGCTTAATATTTCATCCTACCGAGGCTAAATTGACTTGAACGTGTAAACATTCAAGCACTTTTTGCCCAGGGTAAAAAGTGCTTTTTTTATTCGAGAGACATCTTGGATATATAAAAGCATAAAAATTATCTATGGAGGTGTCTAAATGTCTGGAATCATTGAAGCGAAAAAACAACAAGTTGACGTAATCGCTGAGCAACTTAAATCTTCTGTTTCTACAGTAGTAGTTGACTACCGTGGTTTAACAGTAGCTGAAGTGACAGAATTACGTAAGCAATTACGTGAAGCAGGCGTACAATACAAAGTTTACAAAAACACATTGTTACGTCGTGCAGCTGAACAAGCTGGTATCGAAGGTTTAGATGAATTTTTCACTGGCCCAACGGCAGTTGCTTTCACAACTGAAGATGTCGTTGCACCAGCTAAAGTTATCGCTGGATTCGCTAAAGAACACGAAGCTTTAGAAATTAAGACAGGTGTCATGGAAGGTAGCGTAATCACTGCTGAAGAAGTTAAGACAGTTGGTTCTTTACCATCACACGACGGTCTTGTATCAATGCTTCTTTCTGTATTACAAGCGCCAATCCGCAACTTCGCTTATGCAGTTAAAGCTGTTGGTGAAAACAAAGAAGAAAACGCAGAGTAATTAATAAACTAAATTTAAACATTTAAAAATTGGAGGAATATTAACATGGCTAATCAAGAGCAAATCATTGAAGCAATTAAAGAAATGTCGGTTTTAGAATTAAACGACTTAGTTAAAGCAATCGAAGAAGAATTTGGTGTAACTGCAGCAGCACCAGTTGCAGCAGCAGGCGCAGCTGGCGGAGACGCAGCAGCTGAAAAATCTGAATTTGACGTTGAGTTAACTTCAGCTGGATCATCAAAAATCAAAGTTGTTAAAGCTGTTAAAGAAGCAACTGGCTTAGGCTTAAAAGACGCTAAAGAATTAGTTGACGGTGCTCCAAGCATCATCAAAGAAGCTATGCCTAAAGAAGAAGCTGAAAAACTTAAAGAACAATTAGAAGAAGTTGGCGCTTCAGTAGAATTAAAATAATTCATTGATAAGTGAAAACCCGCTATTTTATGAAATAGCGGGTTTTTGAATATGTAAATGAAGTCGTGCGTTTTTGTGTCTTATGACTTTTAAATAAGGCTGAGATATTAATGGGAATATGCAATTTAAGTTGAGTGATTTCATGTTAATGGTAGTAGCTGATTGGCGTGAAGAGACGCTTTCGCAAGTTTTTTGTGCTTACTAAGGCTTGCCAGGGTAGGGCAACGGAATCTTTTTACTAAATGAGATGCCTGTCCCATGCTCCCATAGATAATTGAAGAATAACTGCTTCAAAGTGAAAAGAATTTATATGTAGATAAGGTGTGAATGTCGATGAGTCATTATTATGACGCACATCCTGATACGCAATCTGATGAAAAAGAGATTGTGTATGATTGCTATAAACAGCGTTTAAATTTAACGACGGATGCCGGCGTTTTTTCAAGAGATCAAGTGGATTTCGGATCAGACTTGTTGATTCGTACTTTTTTAAGTGAGCATCCACCAGGTCAATCGAAGTGTATTGCGGATGTTGGCTGTGGTTACGGTCCCATCGGTCTGTTGCTTGCAAAAGTAGCGCCACATGACCAACTAACAATGCTTGATGTGAACTATCGTGCACTTGACTTGGCGCGCAAAAATGCGAAACGCAATCAAATTGATAATGTAACAATTCAAGAAAGTGATGGTTTGGCGGAAGTTGCCAATGCGTCACAACACTATATTTTAACGAATCCACCGATACGCGCAGGCAAGCAAGTCGTGCATCAGATATTAGAGGATGCACATGACAAGTTGATGCCAGAAGGTGCGCTGTATGTGGTGATTCAAAAGAAACAAGGTATGCCTTCAGCTAAGAAAAAGATGATGGCTGTTTTTGGTAATGCAGAATCTATCAAGAATAGTAAAGGTTATCACATTTTAAAGAGTGTTAAATCTTGATTTTGTGATATATGTATGATATAGTTATAAGATGAAAAATTTATGTTCAACAAGTGTGTACTTTTACGGGTAAAGTTTCATTGTAACATTGAAAAATAGCGTGATTAGAACAGAAAATGGTGTCATCAAGTATATGCTACCGTTTTCTTTTTGTCTTGATATGCAATGTTATTGTAGAGTACGACACAATATTTGAGGGGTGAATCTGTTTGGCAGGTCAATTTGTCCAATATGGAAGACATCGTAAACGTAGAAACTACGCAAGAATCTCAGAAGTATTAGAGTTACCAAACTTAATTGAGATTCAAACAAAATCATATGACTGGTTCTTAAAAGAAGGCCTTTTAGAGATGTTCAGAGATATCTCACCAATCGAGGACTTTACAGGCAACTTGTCTTTAGAGTTCGTTGATTACAGACTAGGCGAACCTAAGTATGATTTGGAAGAGTCTAAAAACCGTGATGCGACGTATGCAGCACCATTACGTGTGAAAGTTCGTTTAATTATTAAAGAAACAGGCGAAGTAAAAGATCAAGAAGTCTTCATGGGTGATTTCCCATTAATGACTGAAACTGGTACTTTCGTGATCAATGGTGCAGAACGTGTTATCGTTTCACAATTAGTCCGTTCACCATCTGTATACTTCAATGAAAAATTAGATAAAAATGGTCGCGTGAATTATGATGCGACAGTGATTCCTAACCGTGGTGCATGGTTGGAATATGAAACAGACGCAAAAGATATTGTTTATGTGCGTATTGATAGAACGAGAAAACTCCCATTAACAGTATTATTACGTGCGTTAGGTTATTCAACGGATCAAGAGATTATCGACTTGATTGGTGATAACGAGTATTTACGCAATACTTTAGAAAAAGACAGCACAGAGAATACAGATCAAGCATTATTAGAAATTTATGAGCGTTTACGTCCGGGTGAACCACCAACACTTGAAAATGCGAAGAGTCTATTATACTCACGCTTTTTCGATCCCAAACGCTATGACTTAGCGAGTGTTGGTCGTTACAAGGCGAACAAAAAGTTACATTTAAAACACCGTTTATTCAATCAAAAATTAGCGGAACCAATTGTTAACACTGAAACTGGTGAAATTGTTGCTGAAGAGGGAACAGTTCTTGACCGTCGTAAGTTAGACGAGATTATGGATGTTCTTGAATCAAATGCAAATGCACAAGTGTATGAGTTGCCAGATAGCATTGTTGACGAGCCAGTTGAAATCCAATCAATCAAAGTATACGTGCCAAATGATGAAGAAGGCCGTACTACGACAGTGATTGGTAATGCATTCCCTGATTCAGAAGTGAAATGCATCACACCAGCTGACATCGTAGCTTCAATGTCATACTTCTTCAACTTGTTACACGGCATTGGCTACACAGACGATATCGACCATCTTGGTAACCGTCGTTTACGTTCTGTAGGTGAATTATTACAGAACCAATTCCGTATCGGTTTATCACGTATGGAACGTGTTGTACGTGAAAGAATGTCTATTCAAGACACTGAATCTATCACACCACAACAATTGATTAATATCCGTCCTGTGATTGCGTCAATTAAAGAGTTCTTCGGTAGCTCTCAATTATCACAATTCATGGACCAAGCGAACCCACTTGCTGAGTTAACGCACAAGCGTCGTCTATCAGCATTAGGACCTGGTGGTTTAACGCGTGAACGTGCACAAATGGAAGTGCGTGACGTACACTACTCTCACTATGGTCGTATGTGTCCGATTGAAACGCCTGAGGGACCAAACATTGGTTTGATCAACTCATTATCTAGTTATGCGCGTGTTAATGAATTCGGATTTATCGAAACACCTTATCGTAAGGTAGATATCGAAACAAATACAATCACAGACCAAATCGATTACTTAACAGCTGACGAAGAAGATAGCTATGTTGTCGCACAAGCGAACTCACGCTTGGATGAAAACGGTCGTTTCATTGATGATGAGATTGTATGTCGTTTCCGTGGTAACAACACGACAATGGCGAAAGAAAAAATGGACTACATGGACGTATCACCGAAGCAAGTTGTTTCAGCTGCGACAGCATGTATTCCGTTCTTAGAAAACGATGACTCTAACCGTGCCTTAATGGGTGCGAACATGCAACGTCAAGCGGTGCCATTGTTAAACCCTGAATCACCATTCGTTGGTACAGGTATGGAACACGTGGCAGCACGTGACTCTGGTGCAGCAGTTATCGCAAAACACCGTGGTCGTGTAGAACACGTTCAATCAAAAGAAATCTTAGTAAGACGTTTGATTGAAGAGAATGGTCAAGAGTACGAAGGTGAACTAGATCGTTATCCATTAGCGAAGTTCAAACGTTCTAACTCAGGTACTTGTTACAACCAACGCCCAATCATTAAAGCTGGCGATGTTGTTGAGAAAGGTGAAATTTTAGCTGACGGTCCTTCAATGGAACTTGGCGAAATGGCACTTGGACGTAACGTTGTCGTTGGTTTCATGACATGGGACGGTTATAACTACGAGGATGCCGTAATCATGAGTGAACGTCTTGTGAAAGATGACGTATATACATCTATTCACATTGAAGAATATGAGTCTGAAGCACGTGATACGAAGCTTGGACCTGAAGAAATTACGCGTGATATCCCTAACGTATCTGAAAATGCACTTAAAAACTTAGACGATCGTGGTATTGTCTATGTTGGTGCTGAAGTTAAAGACGGCGATATCCTTGTTGGTAAAGTAACGCCTAAAGGTGTAACAGAATTAACAGCTGAAGAACGTTTATTACACGCAATCTTTGGTGAAAAAGCACGTGAAGTACGTGACACGTCATTACGTGTACCACACGGTGCCGGCGGTATCGTACTAGATGTTAAAGTGTTCAACCGTGAAGAAGGCGACGATTCACTTTCTCCAGGTGTTAACCAATTAGTACGTGTATACATCGTTCAAAAACGTAAAATTCACGTAGGGGACAAAATGTGTGGTCGTCACGGTAACAAAGGTGTCATCTCTAAAATCGTTCCAGAAGAAGATATGCCGTACTTACCAGATGGTCGTCCAATCGACATCATGTTGAACCCACTTGGTGTACCATCTCGTATGAACATCGGACAAGTATTAGAGTTGCACTTAGGTATGGCTGCTAAAAACTTAGGCATCCACGTTGCATCACCAGTATTTGACGGTGCGAACGATGACGATGTATGGTCAACAATTGAAGAAGCTGGTATGGCTCGTGACGGTAAAACAGTCCTTTACGATGGTCGTACAGGTGAACCATTCGATAACCGTATCTCTGTCGGTGTTATGTACATGTTGAAACTTGCGCACATGGTTGATGATAAACTTCACGCACGTTCAACAGGACCATACTCACTCGTTACACAACAACCGCTTGGTGGTAAAGCACAATTCGGTGGTCAAAGATTTGGTGAGATGGAGGTATGGGCACTTGAAGCATACGGTGCTGCGTACACATTACAAGAAATCTTGACTTACAAATCGGATGATACGGTTGGTCGTGTTAAAACGTATGAAGCAATCGTTAAAGGCGAAAACATCGCAAGACCAAGTGTTCCTGAATCATTCCGCGTATTGATGAAAGAACTTCAAAGTTTAGGTTTGGACGTCAAAGTGATGGATGAACAAGATCAAGAAATCGACATGAGCGACATGGAAGACGATGATGCGCCAGACAATAAGTTGAATGCGCAACAACCAGCAGCTGTTCAAGAAGCACCAGCAGAAACGAACGAGTAATCATAAACTATCAAATAGAAGGTAGAGGTTGCGACAGCGTCTGGGGTTAGGATATAAAAAATTTAAGTGCTGGGAAGCCGATAAACGGTGTCCCAAAAGCAGGATTTTCGACAGAACTGCCACGATTTCGGCAAAATCAAAAAGCAATTTTGCTCATCGTTCGGTTCTGCT
>NZ_PPRF01000066.1 GCF_002902145.1 Staphylococcus rostri
AGATGTGTATAAGAGACAGACCATATCCTGTTGTTAAAGAGAACAATTAATCAAAAAATCTTAACTTCAACATATAAATTAGTATAAATATGTTAACGCTTTACTTTTCTTACCATATCATATACCTTAATTTATTGCATTTATTAGCCGATCTATACTACAGTATGTATGATGTTCAATAAAGGAGCGCATACATTATGGTAAAACTTCAACAAAGAGACGCATTTTTTGATAATGCACGTGCAGGACTTATTTTTTTAGTCGTGTTTGGACATTTAATTAACCCTTATACCAACGAACAACCTTTTCTAACAGCGTTATATCTGTTGATTTATAGTTTTCACATGCCTGCATTTTTATTTATTTCTGGTTACTTTGCCAAAAATATCGGTCAGGCAGGTTACATTGAAAAAGTCGGCAAAAAATTATTAGGACCTTATCTCATATTTTACGCCTTTTTCTCAATCTACTATTTCATTACTGGCAAAAATAGTTCCGTAGACCTTGATCTATTCGATCCCGTATTTGCGTTATGGTTCTTATTAACACTATTTTTCTTTAATGTTATTTTAGTCGTCGTTCATCAATTTAAGCCTATCTATGTATTACCAGCAGCAATCATCGTTGCGATGCTATCTGGCTTTTCATCTAATATTGATGGTTACTTGAGTTGGTCTCGAACGTTAGTGTTTTTCCCAGTATTTTATGTTGGCTACATACTGAATGGCAACTTCGATCGCTTGATTCGTCAAAAGAAATTCGCACCACTTTCACTCGCTGTCTTGGTCATTTTCTTTATTTTTTATTACGTTCATCCAATCGATTCAAGTTGGCTACTCGCAAGTTCGCCTTATAAAGATATTGAAGGCATGGACGTTATCTTTAGTCCGTTAAAACGTCTACTCTTTTACTTAATTATTTTTACAGCAATGATGGCATTCTTGAATTTAACACCTGAACGCCGTTATTGGTTTACGTATATCGGTTCACGCACAATGTTTATCTATCTTCTGCACGGTGTCTTTATCGGCCTGATTCGTGGACAACATATTTATCCATTTATCGATGCCCATCCAGCGCTCGGTCTGATTTATAATCTCGTATTGACCTGCTTTATCGTCTGGATATGGTCAACAGACTTTGTTGTAAAGTGGACAAGTCCATTCGTACAATTGAAGTCCCCGTCATCCTTTAAACCATATGCATAACCCAAATGAGTGAAACGGCATTTTCAGCTGTTTTGCTCATTTTTAGTTGCTCTAAATTTTGGGGACCATTGTGTTTGTACTCTTTTTGATAAGCATCGTTTCTTGATTGCTCGCTTGCCAAGGCGCCTCACTCCAACTAGGGAGCATTACAGAAATCTTATGCGCATGCAAAGATTTCGTAGTAGTGCCCCGGCAAGGATGACTAGAAGTGCGGAAAGCTTATTCAAGCGTATTCGCACTTCAGTCAGCTACTGCCAATTGTGTTTTTGTACTTTTAAAATTGTCTTAACTATGGATTTTCCGTTCGGCTTGTTGCCTTAGGCGTCTCGTAATCAAAACGATTCACATGTTAGATTCAACACAAAATATCGCATACACAATGTGTTAGACAGCTATTACTATGTAAATTCTAATCTGCATGTCTTGCATGGCTTAATTTTGGACGTTGATAGAGTTTAAATATTAAGAGTATACGTGTTATGAAAAATCCAATGATATGCCACACGTTAGCTAATACATTATTTTTCTCAATCTTGCATGGTATATCTTTGACTCGTAACCAATCACATTGTTTCATAATTTCTCTAAGCACTTAACCAAGCATGTAGAGGTTATAAAGCTTCTGATCCTACTCCCAAATATGATATGATTAATCACAACTTCTTATTTTTCAGGACGTGATATTTATGAAACTTGAACTTAATGACTTTAGCCAATACTTGAAAGCACCTAGTATTCGTCAATTTTCTAGCAAGATGGCGGGTATGACTGATGTCGTGAACTTAACAATTGGTCAGCCAGACTTTCCAATGCCATCTATCGTCAAATCAGCGTATCAACAAGCAATCGCTGATAACCAAACGACATACTCTCATAACAAAGGCTTACTAGAAACACGACAAGCCGTCTCACAGTACTATCAAACACGTTTTAATATTAACTATGACCCTGAGTCGATTATCATTACAAACGGCGCTTCTGAAGCATTAGACACATCTTTACGTTGCATTATCAACCCTGGTGATGAAATCTTGTTACCCGGCCCTGTTTATGCAGGCTATATTCCACTTATTCAATCACTCGGTGGCGTCCCTGTGTTTATCGATACACGTGACACTGGCTTGAAAGTGACACCTGCTTTAATCGAGCAACATATGTCGGAACGTACACGCGCGATTATTTTAAATTATCCATCGAATCCAACGGGTATGACATTGTCGGAAGATGAAGTGTCTGCGCTGGTCGATTTATTACAGACGCTACCTATTTTTGTGATTAGTGATGAAATTTATGCGGAAAATACGTTCAATGGTACGCATACATCCTTTGCACGTTTCCCTGCCATTCACGATCAATTATTATTAATTAACGGCTTGAGCAAGTCTCATTCGGCTACAGGCATTCGTATTGGGTTCCTTGCTGGTCCACAATACTTAATTGAAAAGTTGACATTTATGCACGCATATAACTGTATTTGTGCGAATGTCCCTTCACAGGTGGCTACAATTACTGCACTTAGTGACGCCATTGATGCACCGAAAACAATGAATCAGGCTTATATCGAACGTCGTGATTATCTTGTTTCAGAACTAACGGACATGGGCTTCTCACTAGCATCTGTACCACAAGGCGCTTTTTATATCTTTCCAAATATCCAAAAATTCACGGATGATGATATGCAGTTTTGCGTGGATGTGTTGGAAAAAGCACACGTTGCAATGGTCCCAGGCTCATCCTTTACAGATTGTGGACGCGGTCATATTCGCATTTCTTATGCTTATGATATGGCACAACTCCAGGAAGGTATGCGTCGACTTCGTACATACTTATCAGAAACATATCCAGATAAAATATAATAGTGAAAAGACGGTACACTTTGTGTTCACACACATTGTGTACCGTCTTGTTTATCCATAGCTTATGGGAATTTAGGGAATTGATCGAAGTCTGGATCGCGTTTTTCTTTAAATGCGTCACGACCTTCTTTCGCTTCGTCTGTTGTATAGTAAAGTAATGTTGCATCACCAGCAAATTGTTGTAAACCAGCTAAGCCATCTGTATCAGCATTCATTGCTGCTTTTAAGAAACGTAATGCTGTTGGTGAATGACGTAACATTTCTTTACACCATTGAACTGTTTCATCTTCTACTTTATCAAGTGGTACGACTGTGTTTGCCATACCCATTTCTAACGCTTGTTGTGCATCGTATTGACGGCATAAGTACCAGATTTCACGCGCTTTCTTGTGTCCAACGATTCGTGCTAAGTAACCTGAACCGTATCCTGCATCGAATGAGCCGACTTTCGGACCTGTTTGACCGAATTTTGCGTTGTCTGCCGCAATTGTTAAGTCACATACGACTTGTAAGACGTTACCGCCACCGATCGCATAACCTTTAACCATCGCAACGACAGGTTTTGGAATCACACGAATTAAACGTTGTAAGTCTAATACGTTCAAGCGTGGAATTTGGTCGTCGCCAACGTAACCACCGTGGCCACGAACTTTTTGGTCGCCACCTGAACAGAATGCTTGGTCGCCTTCACCTGTTAAGATGATAACACCGATACGCTCATCGTCTCTGGCACGTGTAAACGCATCAATCATTTCTTGTACTGTGTTCGGTGTGAACGCATTATGTACGTGCGGACGATTAATTGTTACTTTCGCAATACCTTCAAAAAATTCATATTTAATCTCTTTATATTCCTTTAGTGTTTCCCATTGTCTCAACTGGGTCAACCTCCTCTAGTTAAGCTAAAATAAAAGCTATTAGTATTGTATCAAATTTATCACAATCTTCCACATGAACTGTATGTCCAACTTCAGAAACAACTTCGACATCTGCCTGTGTCAGCTTGGTCATCATCTTATGTGCAATATCAACGAACTTCTCATCCCATTCGCCAACGATCAATTGAACAGGACATGTTACGTGTGGGAGCTTTGTCCATAAGTTGGGCATATTGCCTGTCCCATAATCCACCAATGCTTTCGCCAAACCTACAGGCTGTTGGGATAGGCGCATTTGTCTAATTCGTTGTTGCTCTGCTGTCGATAGAAAACGTTGTGATTGGAATAATGGCAATTTCTCCCAATCATTAACGAATACCTCAATATTTGCTAGTTCCAATACCCGTGCACGTGCTTGGTCTACTTGCTGACGTTCCAATCTTGCCGCTTCATCTTGAATTCCTGCTGTGCCACTTTCTAAAATCAAGCCTGACAACATATCGCTATGTGCAACCGCATACGCAAGTGCCACTCTTGCACCCATAGAATAGCCGTGCAAATAAAGTTCATATTTTCCATACGACAACAATAAGTCATGCAGCTGTGCAACAATCCAATCAAAGTCCCACTGAACCGTCATCGGTGACTGATCATGCCCATGACCTGGTAAGTCGACTAACAATAGATTGACTTCCTTCGTCAATGGTTCAATATGTGCATCAAATGTCGTTTGATCACTAATAAAACCATGCAACATGACCAATGTGCGTTGCGTCGTCTGTTGTGCTGGATACCAATTATGATGTAGCATGTGCCACCTCACGTAGACGATGATACAAGCCTTGATGCGCTTCATAATTCGACGTTCTGTCCGTAACCACTTCAATTAAATGTGATGACATCGTTGGCAAGTCGGTATATGTTAGCGCGTCTAAGTCTTTTATTTGACGATAACCTAAGCCATAAAGCAACGCGACTTTTTCAAAGTCCAAGCCTGTCGGTGTGCCAAACAAGCGTTCAAAATGTTCAGGCGCTTGTTGTTTTTGCGGTAAATATGAGAAAATACCGCCACCATTGTTGTTTAATAGCACGATGTTCATATGAATGTCGTTAAGTTTCGACATCAACAGCCCATTCATATCATGATAGAGTGCTAAATCGCCAATCAATAATGTAACTGAGCGATGCACTGCCATACCAAGCGCTGTGGACACAATACCATCAATGCCATTCGCACCTCTATTTGCATAAATACGTGCTTCATTGTCAAAATACAAATTATCAATATCACGAATTGGCATACTGTTACTTACAAATAAACAGTCGTCTTTGCCCATTTTTTCTAATAATCGACTGACATACGCCGCTTCACCCGTCGCATTTTTTTGATACGTCGAAATCTCTGCACGCGCTTGTTGTTCTAACTGTTGCCAATCACTCAACCATTTTTTACGATAAGCGGTCGGTGCCGTTTCTAAAGATCTGAAGAAGTCATTCGCCGACATCTCAAAGAAATAGTCCGGCTTTTTCGGAAAGGCATCTCTATCCGCACTATTTTGGACAAGAATTTGTTCAGCCGAAGTTTGTTTTAACCATTGATTCAACTTTTTAGAAATGACCGGCTTACCTACACGAATCACAAAGTCCACATCCAAATCTAGCCCCGATCTTAACAGTAAGTCATACGTCGCAATGACATTCGGATGTTGCGTGCTACGAATGCCATTTAGTGGATCTGCAAAAATTGGTAAATCATACACCGTCGAGAACGTTAAAATTTGAGAAATATCTTGATGCTGCATATCCCCTACAATAATAATGCCGTTAGGTTGTCTTAATGTCTTTTCAAGTACCGCTGGATCAATCGTTTTTTGATAATGCGTCTGTGTATACGTATGTGTCGTCAATAAATCTTCACGCGTCAAATCCGGTGTTAACGGTTCATCAAACGGCAAATTGAAATGGACGGGTCCTTGTTGTGGGCCATAAAAATACTGACTCGCACGTTCTAATTGATACTGATTCGTCTCAAGACATTGAATCGTTCCGTCCGCCAATGGTAGATCAAATTGATAACGCACATAGTTCTGGAACATATTCACCTGGTTAATTGCTTGTGGTGCCCCAATGCCCCGTAATGCGTGTGGACGATCACTCGTCAATACAACAAGTGGCAAACGACTAATGTCACTTTCAGCCACTGCCGGCACATAGTTCGCACTTGCCGTTCCAGACGTACAAAGTAATGCGACTGGTCGCTCGCTTCCTTTAATTAAGCCGAGCGCAAAAAAAGCCGCACTGCGTTCATCTGGGTGAATCCACGTCTTAATCTCAGGATGACACTCGAACGCGAGGGCTAATGGCGTTGAACGTGAGCCAGGACTAATCACAACTTCTCGTACACCGTATGCATAAAGTTCAGAGGCAAAATGAAAGACCTGTTCTGTGAGATTTTGTTGATGTTTAGTCAATCTCTGTCACTCCTAATGCGTCCATCATCGGACTAAATTTCAAGGCTGTTTCCGCAACCTCTGCTGCAGGATCTGAATCTTTAACAATCCCTGCACCTGCGTAAAGTAGCGCTTCATTCGCATGCACTAACATTGAGCGAATCGCTACGATAAACTCACAATCGTCATAAATATCAATCATACCAACCGGGGCACCATACAACCCACGCGCCGCAAATTCATGTTCATCAATATACGCCATCGCCATTGCTTTTGGATAACCGCCTAATGCAGGTGTTGGATGCATGACATCTATCAACTCGATATACGATTGCCCATCGAGCTGTCCACCAATTTCAGTATATAAATGGTATAAGTGATCATTTTTTAAGATTTTAGGAGAAGCATCATACGTTGCCTGCTTCACAAATGGTTGAATATCTTCAAGAATACTATCCACTACGAATTGATGTTCAACTAAGTTTTTTTCATCTTGTAAAAATGCTGTCAGACGTTCTGCATCTTGTGCGTCATCTTGTGTACGATGAAGTGTTCCTGCCACAGCTTTCGTATACAACATACCATCTGTCACTCTAAACAACTGCTCTGGCGTTTGAGAAATAAAGGTATGCGTGTCAGACTCCAATACAAATAAATAACTGTTTTTTTCATTCTGCAACGCTTTTTGTAAAATCGCACCGATATGTATCTCTGACGAAAATTGAATTTTACGTTGGCGTGCTAACACGATTTTTTCATCTCTTGCTAAGCGCGCAACCGTTTGTTCTACCAACGCCTGCCAAGCTTGCTGTTTAATGTTATCAATACTGTCAACTTGCGGCATGTTGATTGTGTCCTGTACAGGTGCTAGTGTGTCAAAATACGTAACCAACGTTTGTAAATCTACCATCGAAAAGGTTTCTCTCTCAACGGTATACGTTAAAAACGTCTCCCCGTCTACTTGAGAAATCAACACTTCTGGCAAAATAAAATGGTTGCGCCCGAATGTCTCCCATTCATCACCACCACGTTCCATTGAAAATTGAAAGCCGCCACAGAGACGTAAATGGTGACGTGCATGATCTGGGTGAACACATAAAATGTCTTGTTTCAACGCCTGCCATTGTTCGAACAACGCGCGCTTATTCGGTTGATCATTTTTAATTTGAGCTGCGACACGATAACCGAAATAGGACGTTGTATTATTATTTAAACGGAAATAAAACCGATTGCCTGCCGCTTCATTCGTTGCATAAAACAAAGTAACCGGATCAAGCGATCGTGATAACTTTACTTCAACCGACACCCACCGTTGATCCGCTTGTTCTACTGCTTCTTTGATTGCCTGTTCACGTGCGTCAACAGTCATCTCTTTCTCACTTCTTTCATCATAATCATCTAATTTTTTCCATTATTTTATTTTAACATTTTTACGACGTATTGTGTGCGGAAGAAATCTTATCATAAAAGTTTGTCATTGATTTAAAGGATAATCTTTTCTATACTTATGCTGTATTATAAATATTAATAATCGAGGTTTTTATCTATATGGGAACGCAATTTCAGCAACATTCATCTTTACGCAAATATTGGTTATTGATGCGTCCCCACACACTAACTGCTTCCGTTGTGCCAGTCCTAGTAGGTACGGCAACGGCTAAGCTTTTCATGTTAGGAAGTGAGGATCATCTATTTCTCGGACGTTTTATCGCAATGTTACTCGCTTGTTTACTCATTCAAGCCGCGACAAATATGTTCAATGAATATTACGATTATCAAAAAGGATTGGACGATCATGAGTCCGTTGGTATTGGTGGCGCTATCGTTCGACACGGTATGACACCACAGTCTGTATTTAACCTAGCCATCGCCTTTTATGTCATAGCAGCACTACTTGGTCTTTTCCTTGCTGCAACAACATCATTCTGGTTAATTCCAGTAGGTGTGCTCTGTATGGCAGTTGGTTACTTATATACAGGTGGTCCTTTCCCAATTTCATGGACACCATTGGGCGAGCTATTTTCAGGCTTATTCATGGGAATGTTCATCGTTGTTATCGCATTTTTTGTTCAAACAGGGAACGTGCAAGGCTATGCTGTATGGATTAGTATTCCAATTGTCATTACGATCGGCTTAATCAATATGGCGAATAATATTCGTGACCGTGTCAAAGACCAACAAAGTGGCAGACGTACATTACCTATCTTATTAGGCAAACAAGGTTCACTTTACTTTTTAGCGGCATGTTACATCATCGCCTACGTATTTGTCATTTTCACAGCCTTTTTCAAAGATGGCGGCTCAATCTTCTACTTACTCGTCTTATTGAGCTTCCCAATGCCTGTGAAAGTGTATAGACGATTCAAGAAGAATGACACACCACAAACGATGATGCCTGCGATGGCTGCAGCCGGCAAAACCAACACATTTTTCGGCTTGTTATACGCACTTGGTATTTACATCAGTGCATTGCTTGGTGGCATTTAATAGGCAACAAAAAAGGGGCTGGGACATAAGCACTCAGATTCCCTAAGAAAAAGCCGTTAAAATTCTCTAAAATGAATTTTAACGGCTTTTTTAACATATATAC
>NZ_PPRF01000067.1 GCF_002902145.1 Staphylococcus rostri
TTTATTGATTTGGTGTGGTAACCTCAATAATAACATGAAATTCACGTGGCGTTTTTTTGTCTAAAGGTGGCTAAGTTGATTATAAAATCCACCACCTAAATGTATATAGTTAATCAAGCGAATCATATGTAAATCAGAATGAAACTTTGTTGTATCGTTCTCAGCACGAATGATGTTGATAATCTCACGTTTGATTGCTGCATCAATATCATCCACATCTAACGCTTTAGAATACGCTTGATTGGAATTCAATAGTGAAAATCTGTTAAAGCTGCGTTTATTAATTGTTAATTCTAAAACTTCCCCATTGTTATTAATAATAATAGGTGGAGAAAAAGTCTTCACTAAGAAAAACTCATCGCTCTGAAACGTTCTCGCTGTATGATTTTTACTAACTTTAACCTCTCCAGACAAAATATAATATATAACAATATGTTCGAAACTCGACTGTATGTTCACATTATCGCTCAAAATTCGTTGTTTATAATCCATAACTCTCCCCTTTACACGTTCATAATACATCTATGAATCTGTCGTTTCTTGAATAAGCACACATATATAATGATGTTATGTTTGAAAATCCGACAAAAACAATCATACCCACGCTATTGCCACGTAGTTCATAAAATAAACCAAGTAAACCATATAGAAATTAAGCATCTGTTAAAATGCCCATTGACGACGTATATACGAAACACAAGACACCGAAGTAAAAAATTCTAACAAACTTTATTTTTCTTTTCCAGTACTCTTTGGATTCTTAAAGATTAATTAATGAAAAGTTTTTAACAAACAAACATTTTTATAATGAGTGATTATTTTTTGATTTTACATTAAATTCCGTCGTCTTTATTGACATGATGGTCTCTATTTTTTACTATGTTACTTTTTATATACAATTGTCCTAGGTTAAAACAAGTGAGAAGTGTATAAAAGTGTGCATCTAAACAAGGCGTTATGCAATTCAAATTGTAAAAAAATCATATAAAAGTGAGCGATTAATGGAGAGTTTGGGATATATCTATTTCTTTTAGTATCAAAATTTTACATATCTATGGGTGGGTCAGATTGAACATCAGATGATGAATTAAGAATATCTTCTATCGTAACAACCCTTGTTCCATCTGAATAATGCACTTCAATGCCTTCAGACTTTTTATTTTCATTGAATTGATAACCTAAACTCTGCATAATTTCTAAAAAACGTGCTTGGTCTTTTGTCAAATCCATATGAATACCTCCTTTTATATCAGATTCGCTTTAGCAAGTTTCAAATAATATATAATTGCTTTATTGATATATTGTACAACTTTTCCGAACCCATGCAATCATCTAAAATATTTCAAATTAATATATTCAATATTAGTTTACTAGCAAAGTAATCGACCCAAATTTTTCTATCCTTTATAAATTTATGACACTCCCCCATTTCAACCAAATAAAAAAGCCTACAACCAATAAGGTCATAAGCTAGGTAGTGGAGGCGGCGGGAGTTGAACCCGCGTCCAAAGGTCCTGATACAAATGTTTCTACGTGTGTAGTCTATCGATAAGTTTCGCATCATGCAAGGTGACAGACAACCAACATGATGCTAGTTTGCTTGAGCTCTCCACGTCAGACTTCAAACGGCAGTGACGTGTGTATCCTACTTAAGTTGAATCACGTTAACCGCACATAGGCGATGCGGTTAGGTGATGCAGAGTGCGCTTAGGCAGCTACTGCTAAGTTATTGTTAGTTTTGCCAGTTATTATAAACTGAGTGTGTTGATGACGAAGCCAACCCTCCGACACGCTTCATAAGCTCGGGGGACCCCTGTCGAATCCATAAACGCCCCCATGCGTATATAATGTGCTTTGTTGTTCTAAAGCACATTATATCATAACAAATTTAGTGACGTGGTGCAATGCTTAGTATTTGTGTGACATTGCACGTGCCATGTCGCGTTTCACTGCTTTTTCTTTTAGAGATTGACGCTTGTCGTATTTTTTCTTACCGCGTGCAATACCTAATAAAACTTTACAGTTACCATGTTTTAAATAGAGTTTGAGTGGCACGATGGAATAACCAATCTCACGTGTGCGCTCTCCTAGTTTCACAATTTCACGCTTATGCAGTAATAGTTTGCGTGAACGTAGTGGGTCATGGTTAAAGCGATTGCCTTCTTCGTATGGCGCGATATGCATATTTTGTAAGAAAATCTCGCCATTTTTCACTTGTGCATAGCTATCTTTCAAGTTTGCACTGCCACGTCGAATGGATTTGATTTCTGTTCCTTGTAACACAATGCCTGCTTCAATCGTATCCTCTATCTGATAATCATGCCTTGCTTTACGATTTTCTGCTAAGGTTCCTTTGCCTGACTTCTTCGCCACGGGTACTCACCTCAACTTATTTTTTCTTTCGTCGTGCTTTTTTCTTGATGCTTTTATCCTTATAAAAAGGCTTGTTTTTTGACTTGCCTTGTTTGCGCTCATGCTTACCTTTACGTTGCTTGCGCTTTTTCTTGCCATCATTTTTGCCTTTGAATTGCTTGCCTTTGGTCTTAATTTGAATCGTCTTACCTTGTTGTTTCTTATCACGACTACCTTTAAGATCGATTGGCATGCCGACAACTTGGAAGTCAATTTGACGTTCATCTACATCAACGTGTACGACTTTCACCTTAATTGTATCACCAATACGATAAACATGCGCCTTATGTTCACCAATGAGTGCCATATGATGTTCATCGAAGTTGTAATAGTCATCCGTCATGTTCTGAATGCTGACAAGGCCTTCAATCGTGTTTGGCAACTCGATAAACATACCGAAGTTGGCAACCGAACTAATGACACCTTCAAATTCATCGCCAATGTGCTGAATCATGTACTCAGCTTTTTTAAGCTCGTCTGTATCACGTTCGGCTTCAATTGCACGACGCTCGCGATTAGATGTGTGCGTTGCAATTTCTGGTAATCGTTCTTCCCATTGATGCATTGCTTTTGAATCCATTGACTGCTCGATTAAATATTTACGAATTAAGCGATGAACGATTAAGTCCGGATAACGACGAATCGGTGACGTAAAGTGTGTATAATAGTCTGCCGCCAAACCAAAATGTCCAAGATTGTCCGCTTCATAGCGTGCCTGTTGCATAGAACGTAACATCATTGTTGAAATGACGCGATCTTCTGGTCGACCGGACGCTGATTCTGCAATATTTTGTAACGTACTTGGATGAATTTCTTCGCCCGTTCCATTAACCATAATGCCAAAGTTCGTAATAAAGTCAAAAAATTGACGGAGACGTTCTGACTTCGGCTGTTCATGAATACGATATAAAAACGGCACATCTTTCTTGTTAAAGTGTTCCGCAATCGTTTCATTCGCCGCAAGCATAAATGACTCAATCAAACGTTCTCCTTCACCACGCTCACGAATCACAACCTCTTCCGGAAGACCTTCATTGTTTACACGCACTTGTGCCTCTGGAATGTCAAAGTCGATTTCGCCACGACGTTGACGCATCGCGATTAAACGGTTAGACAGCTCTTGTGCTAAATCCAACATCGGCGTCACATTCGCATAATGTTGACGTATTGCTGGATTACGCTCTGTAATGATTTCGTTTACTGCATCGTACGTCATACGCGCATCCGAGTGAATCACACTATCAAAGATTTCGTGTTTCACAACTTCTCCACGTGCATTAATCTCCATACGACAGCTCATCGTTAGACGATCAACGTTAGGATTCAATGAACAAATGCCGTTACTAAGTCGATGCGGAATCATCGGAATAACACGGTCAACGAGGTACACACTTGTTGCACGGTCATAGGCTTCACGGTCAAGCGCACTACCTTCCTTGATATAATAGCTCACATCCGCAATGCTTACCGTCAATTCGATATGACCGTTATCTAGTTGCTTAAGTGCAATGGCATCGTCCAAGTCTTTCGCATCGGCACCATCGATTGTAATTGTTAAGTCATCACGTAAATCACGGCGTCCTTTGATTTCTTCAGGTGTAATCTCATCTGGAATCGCTTGCGCCTCTTTTAGCACATCATCTGGAAACTCTATTTCAATACCGTGTTGATAAATAATAGATAAAATATCCACGCCTGGGTCATTTTTATGTCCTAAAATTGCGGACACGTGACCTTCTGGATTGTTTGTGCCATCAGAATACTGTGTAATTTGTACAAGTACTTTATGACCTTCTACAGCACCCAAGTCTTGACCTTTTGGGATAAAGATGTCTTGCATTATACGCTTGTCATCAGGAATAACAAAACCGAAATGGCGTGCTTCTGAAAACGTCCCAACAACTTGTTGCACCGCATGACGTTCAATCGCCTTCACTTCGCCTTCAAACTTGCCTTTACGATGATCACCACGAGACTTTTGTACTTCTACAATGACCGTATCCCCGTCCATGGCATAATTAATTTTACTTGGCGGAATGAAAATATCCTCCATCCCTTCTTCTTCTGGGCGTAAAAACGCAAAGCCCTTTTTGTTCTGACTCAACGTCCCTCGTACCAATCCAGGCTTTGGACCTTTCTTCTGATAGCGGTCTTGCTTCGTACGTGTGACAACACCAGTTTGTTCCAATTCATTCAACACTTTAATCAAGTCACGAAATGATTCTGCGCTGCTTAAACCAAGTGCATCTTGAAAGTCAGACACAGACATTGCATCATAATCTTCTTGTTGAATCAGGTTTAAAATCTCTTGTTTTAAATCCATGTTTTGCCTCCTTTCCTATTGAATTCTTATCTTTCACCGTGTCTTATTCAGACCAATCCAGTGATTCTAAAAATTGATAGACTTCTTCAAATACTTGTTCTTTTTCTTTATCGATTGTAATAACATGGCCTGAGTTGTGATACCATGAGATATTTTTTATCTCAGAAATGGCATTGTCATAAATAACATTCGCTGAGTCTGTGTTAATCATTTCATCGTTCTCTGCTTGAATGACCAATAATGGATCCATCACTTCGTCTAAGCTGTCGCGTACGCCTTGAATCGTTTGTTGTAATTCTTTCAATGTCTCAGTTGGATGGAATACTTTCATTTCACGTTCAATCATCTCATCGTCCTTGCCTTCATAACGTTTGAAGTTACGCGCATAGTCCAAAAAGCCTTCGAACATAGAACCTTCAGTTTTAATATAAGCCGGTGCACACATCGTAACAATACCCTTTACGTCACGATTTAAGCTCAATTTTAAAGCAAAAACGCCACCTAAAGATAGACCGGCAACCGCAATTTCATCATAGCCTTGATCTACTAAATAGTCGTAGCCATCTAACGCATCTTTAAACCAGACATGTGGACTCGATTGTAAAATCTCTTCTGGTGGTGCTGCATGCCCTTCATAATGTGGTGCATGAGATGTGTATCCCTTTTTTTGAAGATAGCGTCCAAGTTGGCGTACATCTGAACTATTCCCTGTAAAACCGTGAAGTAATAGTACAGCACGCTTTCCTCCTTCAAATAAGAATGGCTTTGGAAGTTGAATTTTCATATTAAAACCTCGTCCTTTCTCAAAAAATAATATAACTTTATTCTAGCGATTTACAAATCACTGCACAAATAAAAAAGTCCGACTACACAACTGTCGGACTCTACATATTAAAGTAACTGATACCTAACATTAATACAAAGAAAATAATTGATAGTACAATTGTCAATCTATGCAAAAATAAATCTATACCACGTTGTTTTTGTTTACCAAATAATTGCTCAGCCCCACCACTAATGGCACCAGATAAGCCGTTACTCTTACCTTCTTGTAATAAAACAACCGTGATGAGTGCAATACAGTCAATAATCAGTAATACAACAATAAAAGTATGCATCAGATTGTCCTCCATTCATCATATACGAAAGCTATTTTATCACATTATTTCCATTACGACAATGCTGACTATCGATTGAACGTTGTTTTACGCTTAACACTTGTTGTGATCGTAAACGCAGCAACAATGATTGAACCGATAACCGCAATACCATAAGGGACTAATGCGAAGAAACCTTTCACATGAAAAATCGCACTGTATAAAAGCGGTGGATTTAACAATGCGTTAAAAATTTGTGAGATAAAGACTGCAATCATAAACCACCATAAATATGGGTGTTGGAACTTGATGGCTACCACACCTGCTGAGTATGCAAGAATGTATAAAATCCCTGTATAACGCAAGCTGTTACTAATGGCGTTGATTGAATTTTGACTCACTTTGTTACCTGATTGTTCGAGCATGTAGCTAATCACATGACCATCGACAATGACCACTTGATGCACAACAAGGCAAACAGCGAATAAAAATGAGATATATGCTAACAACTTACCTGTGTTTTTAGCACGCAGCTCTGTGTCCATTTGTTGAGACATAACGATTTTCCTCCATAATGATTTATCATCACTATACCAAATAAACAGTGTAAATAAAACAGAGAGCACTACAGAAAGCTCTGTTTTAACAAAGTTTTCATTGTAGTGCCCTTATCAAATACTCATTACTGTACCACTTTACCTTTTTTAAAATGATGATAAACGGTATGAACAACGATAATGATTGCGATTAATGCCCCCACATAGCCTACGAATGGATATATCGTTGCAACGAGTGAACCAAATGGCAATGTTCCACCAATCATAAAAATAATACCTAATGCCACGGTTACCACAATATCAAAGCGCTTATTAATAAAACGCATGGCTTCATTTTTCACAAGCCAATACATTGGTGCTGTTGTTGAATAGATGCCTAAAATAATACAAATCGCAAAGAATAATGCAACAACTGGATGAATGGTATTACCGATATAAAGTAACGGTACTTCCAACTTGATGACTTCGTGATAATGAACAAGCATTGCAACAACCATCATAACAACTGTAATCATAAGACCAGATGCACCACAAATTGCTGTAGCAACGGCTTCTTTTTTGTTACTTACTTCGCTACCTAATTGTGTGAAGAATACCGTGCCGGCCAACATGTTGTAACAGAAGAATAATATGGCTGATTGCCAAAAATGAGAAACTGGTTGTAATTTTTGCGCTGCTTCTGGCAATGTTTCGAGTGATGGGATACTGCCAAGATGTGTTAAGAATACGTATCCACAAATGCCTATCGTTAAGACAACAATGACGGGTCCAATCAATCCAATAATATCGATGAGCTTGTTCAAACCAAGGATTACCGTAATCATCGCCAATAAGCCCATGCCTAAAAAGCCCACTGCAGACGGTAACTTAAAGTGCTCGGACACCACTGCACCTGTACCCGCAATCATAATGACCACAATGCTAAATAAAAACAGTAATGCAAAATATTCAATAATACGCCCAACAATATTGCCGCAATATACTTTGAAAATATCGCCCGGTTGTTTTAACTTCAATTCATACCCCTTCAGCATAATTATCGAACCTAATACACAAAACAGTACCATTGATATGAGTGCACCGACTATGCCAATCGGTCCATATGATGCAAAGAATTGCATAACTTCTTGACCTGTCGCAAATCCGGAGCCAATAAGATATGCAATATAAGCCCCACTTAACTTTAATACTTTTTTCCAATTCACTGTATTCGACATACGTATTACCACCCTTGTCCTTCCACTTGATAATCATCGAGTGCACCATTTTCTAATGCCTCAATCGCCGCTTCTAACACCGACAATGCTTGATTCAATTCTTCGTCTGTGATTACAAGTGGTGGTTGGAATCGTAATACACTGCCAGCAATCGCGATAATCACAACACCATGCTCAAAACAGTAGTTGCAAATTTTTAATGCTGCCGCTGCATCTTTCGTTTTAGTCACTCGATCAGACACAATATCAATGCCAATGGACAACCCTTTACCACGCACCTCTCCGACACATTGGTACTTGGTTACCCATTGTTGCATACGCGTTTTAACAAATTGCCCTTTTCTGGCCGTTTCTGAAATTAAATTTTCTTCTTCTAAAATATCAATTGTTGCGAGTGCCGCTTCACAACAAACGGGATTTGCACCTGTTGTGAATAGATGTGCAGGTGCATCTAATGCTTCCATAATTTCTTTACGTCCAACAATTGCTGACATCGGCATACCACCCGCAATAGACTTACCATAAGCAATTAAATCCGCTTCAATATTAAAGTGTTCAATTGAGCTAAACTTCCCTGTACGTCCAAATCCTTGCTGAATATCATCGACTGCCAATAAAATTCCGTAAGTCTTACATAATTCAGCGAGTGCTTCGAAATAGCCATGGATAGGCTCTAACAATCCACCGTCACCTTGAAACGTTTCAATCATCACACATGCCACTTCTTCAGGTGGTACATAGGTCTCAAACATTTCTTTCAACGGCGCCAAATAACCTTCTACAGTATTCGGTTGTGTGTCACCATACATACCACGATATGCATCAGGATATGGAATATGGAAAAATCCTGGTAATAATGGACCAATTTTACGTCGCATATTTAGAGAAATTGTCGATGCCGAAATTGAGCCATATGTCGAACCATGATACGCATTTGTAAAACTAATTACATATGGGCGTCCGGTATAGCCACGCGCAAACTTAATCATGCCGTCACACGCATCTGAACCGGTTAAGCCGAATAGTACCCGTTTCTCAAAATCCCCTGGTGATAACTGGCAAAGCTTTTCTGCCAACTTAGTCAATGGTTCATGATGCATATAGGCTGGTGTGTAATGCACCATCCTCGCTGCTTGCTGTTGAATCGCTTCAACAACCTTTTGTGGCGTATGCCCAACATTTTGCGAACTTGCACTTGATAACAAATCAATATACGTTTTGCCATTAATATCTACCAAGGTTGACCCGTGCGCTTCTTGAATAACTAATGGATAATATGGAATGCGCCCTGCTTTTGCAAAATACTTTTTATCTTTCTCGATGACTGCTTGTACTCTGTCTCCCCCTGTCATATAAATTCCCCCTTACATCTCAAAACATTTGATAATATTGAATATTACCAATTAACGCCATTGTTGTAAATAACTTTTTAGATTTTTCAGATAATTTATGATGGATATTTCGTAATAATGTTTAAGAGTAGGACAAATTTTAATCCATAATAATTTGTACAATGAGAAACCCTAAATAAGACATAAAAAAGAGCTTACACGTCCTAAAACGCATAAGCCCGATTTTCTATTCAAGGTTACAATCTTATTTATCTAAGTTGTAGAAAGATTTAATACCTTCATATTTAGCTGTTTCGTATAATTCATCTTCAATACGTAATAATTGGTTGTATTTTGCAATACGGTCTGTACGTGATAATGAACCAGTTTTGATTTGACCAGCATTTGTAGCAACTGCGATGTCAGCAATTGTTGTATCTTCTGTTTCACCTGAACGGTGTGATACAACAGCTGTGTAACCAGCTTTTTGAGCCATTTCGATTGCTTCAAATGTTTCAGTTAATGTACCGATTTGGTTAACTTTGATTAAGATTGAGTTACCGATGTTGTTGTCGATACCTTTTTCTAAGATTTCAGTGTTTGTTACGAATAAGTCATCCCCAACTAATTGAACACGGTCACCGATACGTTCTGTTAATAATTTCCAACCGTCCCAGTCGTTTTCATCCATACCGTCTTCGATAGAAATGATTGGGTATTTGTTAACTAATTCTTCTAAGTAGTCAACTTGTTCAGCAGCTGTACGTTTAGCGCCTTTGTCACCTTCGAATTTCGTGTAGTCATAAACACCGTCTTCATAGAATTCTGATGATGCACAGTCAAATCCTAAGAATACATCTTCGCCTGGTTTGTAACCAGCTGTTTTGATTGCTTCAAGAATTGTTTCTACAGCATCTTCTGTACCTTCAAATGTAGGTGCGAAACCACCTTCGTCACCAACTGCAGTAACAAGACCACGTGATTTTAAGATTTTAGCTAATGCGTGGAACACTTCTGCACCGATACGTAATGCTTCTTTGAATGTTGGTGCGCCTACTGGTAAGATCATGAACTCTTGGAACGCGATTGGTGCGTCTGAGTGAGATCCACCGTTAACGATGTTCATCATAGGTGTTGGTAATACTGTTGCATTGAATCCACCTAAATATTTGTATAATGGTTGTCCTAAGAAGTCAGCTGCTGCACGAGCGACTGCAATTGACACACCTAAAATTGCGTTAGCACCTAATTTACCTTTGTTAGGTGTACCGTCTAATTGGATCATCATTTTGTCAATTGAATTTTGGTCTAATACAGCAAATGAACCTTCCATTAATTCAGGTGCAATGATTTCATTTACGTTTTCAACCGCTTTTTCTACACCTTTACCAAGGTAGCGTGATTTGTCACCGTCGCGTAATTCAACTGCTTCGTGTTCACCTGTTGATGCACCTGATGGTACGAGGGCACGACCGAACGCACCGCTTTCTGTTAATACTTCTACTTCTACTGTTGGGTTACCACGTGAGTCTAATACTTCGCGAGCATATACATCTGTAATAATTGGCATAATGATTAAATCTCCTTTTTGTTAAGATGATGAGGATGAGACAAAATAATTTTGTATACTGGGAAGCCTATAAACGGTGTCCCAACCTCTTCATCTTTCATTTTGTCTTCTTATTGTTATTATAACGATTGTGCATCGTTTCTCAAAATTATTTAGTGTTGAATCAATGTTTCACCTGTCATATCTGCTGGTTGTGTTACACCGAGTAAATCGATTAATGTCGGTGCTAAGTCACCAAGACGACCTGTTGGACGTAGTGTTACGCCTTCTTTCGTCACGATAACAGGAACAGGGTTTGTTGTATGAGTTGTCATCGGTTGATCATCGTCTGTTAACACTTCATCAGAGTTACCATGGTCCGCTGTAATAATCGCTGTACCACCCATGTCGATGATTTTGTCGACAACTGCACCTAAACATTCGTCTACAGCTTCGATTGCTTTGATTGTTGGTTCTAACATACCACTGTGACCGACCATGTCAGGGTTAGCAAAGTTAAGGATAATTAAGTCTAAATCGCCTTTATCCAACTCTTCCAACAATGCGTCACGGACTTCATACGCACTCATTTCAGGTTTAAGGTCATATGTTGCAACTTTTGGTGATGCGATTAAACGACGACGTTCACCTTTGAATTCTTCGTTTTGACCACCACTCATAAAGTAAGTAACGTGTGGGTATTTTTCAGTTTCCGCGATACGAAGTTGTGTTAAACCATGGTCTTGTGCAACTTCACCGATTGTATTTTTAAGGTCTACCTTTTCAAATACAATATGCGCGTCAACATTATCGTTGTATTTTGTGAACGTTGCATAGTATAGATCGTTCACTTGTTCAACTGGGAAGCCGTCAAATGCTTTGTTCGTAAATACTTCTGAAAGTTGTGCGGCTCTGTCAGGACGGAAGTTGTAGAAAATAACTGCGTCACCGTCTGAAACACCATTGTTTTGACCAGCTACAACGAATGGCTCAACGAACTCATCTGTTAAGCCTGCAGCGTAGTTTGCTTCAACGCCTTCACGTGCTGATGGGTAAGTTGTTTCGCTGAAGCCACGAATCGCATCGTATGCTTTCAATTCACGTTCCCAACGCTTGTCACGGTCCATTGAATAGTAACGACCTGACACAGATGCGAATTGACCGACGCCAATTTCTTTAAACTTCGCTTCTGTTTCATCGATATATTTTAATGCTGATTTTTGGTCTACGTCACGACCGTCTAAAAAGGCATGTACGTATACTTTATCAAGACCTTTGCGTTTCGCTAATTCTAAAATCGCAAAAAGATGTTTGTAGTGACTGTGTACACCACCGTCTGATAATAAACCAAAAATGTGCAATGCTGCATCATGGTTTTTCGCATGGTCAATCGCGTCATTTAACACGCCATTGTCATAGAAGTCACCATCAGCAATAGATTTGTTAATACGTGTTAAACTTTGGTACACGATACGACCGGCACCAATGTTCATATGACCAACCTCTGAGTTACCCATTTGACCCTCAGGAAGACCAACGTCTAAACCACTTGCTTCGATTTGCGTTGTTGGATATTTTGCAGCATAGCGATCAAAGTTCGGTTTGTGCGCTAATTTAACCGCATTTCCGTGTTCTTCTTCACGATTTGCAAAACCGTCTAAAATGATAAGGGCTGTTGGTTGTTTTGCCATATTATTTTGCACCTTCTAACAATTGAACATAGTCTTCAACTTTCAATGAAGCACCGCCGACTAATGCACCGTCGATGTCTGTTTCTGCCATGTATTCTTTGATGTTATTTGGTTTAACACTACCACCGTATTGAATACGTACTGCTTGTGCTACGTCATCATTTGTTAACTTAGCAACTGTTGCACGTACTGCCGCACACATTTCGTTAGCGTCTTTCGCAGTTGAAGATTTACCTGTACCGATTGCCCAAATTGGTTCATATGCAATCACAAGTTCTTTTACTTGGTCTTCAGATAATCCTGCTAATGCTTTTTCAACTTGACCTTCAACGATTGCGTTCGCTTTACCTTGTTCACGCTCTTCGTCAGTTTCACCAACACAGATGATTGGTGTCATGCCGTGTTTGAATAACGCATGTGCTTTTTTATTAATATCTTCATCCGTTTCGTGGAATAAGTCACGACGTTCTGAGTGACCGATTACAACATAGCTCACACCTAAGTCAGCTAATGCGACAGGTGATGTTTCACCAGTAAATGCACCGCTCTCTTCAAAATACGTATTTTGTGCACCGATTTTCAAACCAGGCGCAACCCCTTCTTTTGTCAAAGTAACTAACGCGTCTAATTGAATTGTTGGCGCACAGATGACTGCTTCTACTTCGTTTGTATCTGGCAATGCTGGTAGCGCGTTGACAAAGTCTTTCGCTTCTTGCACTGTCTTGTTCATCTTCCAGTTACCTGCAATAATTGGTTTTCTCACTTAAAACACTCCTAGTTTGTTAATATCTTATAGCTTTACAAAGGCGAGGTTGGGACAAAAGCGTTTAGGATTTGAGCAGAACCAAACGATGAGCAAAATTGTTTTTTAATTTTGCCGAAATCGTGGCAGTTCTGTCGAAAATCCTGCTTTTGGGACACCGTTTAACTGTTTCCCAGTGTTTAAATTTTTCGTGTCACAGCCCCGTTGTAAAACTCGGTAAGGGCTGGGAATCCGATAAATGATGTTCCCAACCGCATTACCTTAGTTCAATCTTTTATTTATTTGCGATTGCTTTGATACCTGGTAATTCTTTACCTTCTAAATATTCAAGTGATGCACCGCCACCAGTTGAAATGTGTGTAAAGTCCTCTTCAAAGCCTAATTGCATTGCTGCAGCAGCTGAGTCGCCACCACCGATAATTGTTGTTGCATCTTTTAATTCAGCGATTGCTTCACATACACCGATTGTACCTTGTGCAAAGTTACTGAATTCAAATACACCCATTGGTCCATTCCATACAACTGTATGCGCGCCTTCAAGTTGTTGTTTGAACAATTCAACTGTTTTAGGTCCGATGTCCAATGACTCTTGGTCTTCTGGAATTTCGTCTACAGATACTTCTGTAATTTCAGCATCGTTAGAGAATTCTTTCGCAACTTTACCGTCAACTGGTAAAACGATTTGATCGCCTGCACGTTCAAGTAAGTCTTTCGCAAATTCAATTCTATCAGCTTCTAATAAAGAAAGACCGATTTCTTTGCCTTGTGCTTTTAAGAATGTGTAAGCCATACCGCCACCGATTAAAACTTTATCGGCGATGTTAAGCAAGTTTTCAATAACACCGATTTTATCAGATACTTTTGCACCACCAAGAATGGCAACAACAGGTTTATCAGGGTTTTCAACAACGCCACCGATAAATTTAATTTCTTTTTCCATTAAGAAACCTGCAACTGTTTCAAGATGCGTTGAAATACCAACGTTTGATGCGTGTTCACGGTGTGCTGTACCGAATGCATCGTTAACGAAAACATCACCTAAAGATGCCCAGTATTTACCAAGCTCAGGATCGTTTTTAGATTCTTTCTTACCGTCTACGTCTTCAAAACGTGTGTTTTCAAACATTAAAATTTCTCCTTTATTTAATGCTTGAATTGCAGATTCTAACTTTTCGCCACGTGTTTCAGGAATAAAAGTAACTTCTTTATCTAACTTTTCAGATAAGCGTTTTGCAACAGGTGCTAATGATAATTTAGCTTTATCGCTTTCTTCTTTCACTTTACCTAAGTGTGAGAATACAACGACTTTACCACCTTGCTCAAGAATGTATTGCAATGTTGGCAATGCTTGAACAATACGGTTATCATTTGTGATTTCGCCGTCTTTCATTGGCACGTTGAAGTCTGCACGTACAAGTACAACCTTCCCTTTTAACGCTACATCAGTTACATCTTTTTTTGCCATTTTAAAATCCTCCTCAAAACAATCGTTTATTTCAGTTTAAACCATATCTTGCTTTTTATTAAGAATTTTATTACTTACCTTCTATACTTTCCTTTTAAAATAGGCGGAGAAGCGTTTGTGCTCCCCCGCCTAGTATCAAGCCACATATCTGTTAGAAGCACGCACTGGGTACTTGCTTAACTTGTGATATCACACGCTTATTTTGCGTGGTCAGCTAAATATTCTAAAGTACGTACTAATTGTGCAGTGTATGACATTTCGTTATCGTACCAAGAAGCTACTTTAACTAATTGACGGTTACCAACAGTCATAACACGTGTTTGTGTTGCATCGAATAATGCACCGAATGTCATACCTACTACGTCAGAAGATACGATTTCGTCTTCAGTGTAACCGAATGATTCGTTAGTTGCGTCTTTCATTGCTTGGTTAACTTCTTCAACTGTTACTTCTTTTTCAAGAACTACTGTTAATTCAGTTAATGAACCTGTTGCTACTGGTACACGTTGTGCGCCACCGTCTAATTTACCAGCGATTTCTGGGATTACAAGGCCGATTGCTTTAGCAGCACCTGTTGAGTTAGGAATGATGTTTTCTGCAGCTGCACGCGCACGACGTTTGTCACCTTTACGGTGTGGTGAGTCTTGTGTATTTTGGTCACCAGTGTATGCGTGAATTGTAGTCATAAGACCTTCAACGATACCGAATGAATCTTGTAAAGTTTTAGCTACTGGTGCAAGTGAGTTTGTAGTACATGATGCACCAGAAACTACTGTTTCAGAACCATCTAATAATTCGTGGTTAACATTGTATACGATTGTTTTAAGGTCGCCTTGACCAGGAGCAGAGATTAATACTTTTTTAGCACCTGCTTCAATGTGTGCTTCAGCTTTTTCTTTAGATGTGAAGAAACCTGTACATTCAAGCACTACATCTACACCTAAGTCAGCCCATGGTAATTTTGAAGGTTCTGGTTCTGAGAATGATTTTACTTCTTTACCGTTTACACGGAACCCACCGTCAATTACTTCTACTTCTTCAGTAAAACGTCCTTGCATTGTGTCATATTTTAATAAGTGTGCAAGCATGTCATCGTCTGTTAAATCGTTAACTGCTACAACTTCAATATTTTCTACATCTTGAATTCTTCTAAATGCTAAACGTCCAATTCTACCAAATCCGTTAATTGCTACTTTTACTGCCATGTGAGTGGCCTCCTTAAAATAATATAATTAATTTTTTAAAAGATCTTGCGTGATAATTTTTGCCGCATACTCGTCAGTGACAAGTATGGTGTTTTTCGGTGCAATTTCTAAATATGCTTTAATGGCATTTCCTTTAGAATTTCCACCTGCTACCGCAAAAATGTGTTCCTTTGATTGTACTTCTTCAAGTTGAAGTCCAATCGTTTTAACCTTGTGAATAATTTCGCCTTGTTGATTAAAGTAATAACCAAAGGCTTCACCAACGGCATTATGATGTTGAAGTTTTGCGACAACTTCCGATGATGATTGTCTACGATTCGCCATTTTCAGCGCATCACCAATGCCGTGTACAATAAATTGCGATTGTCTAATTCTATTTAATGTGTTAACCACAGAAGGTTCATGCATTAAGTTTTGATACGTTTGCTCGCTTACTTGGTCTGGGACATAGAGTGTTGTGTAATTACCACCCGTACGCTGTGCCATCGTGGAACAAATCGTATTGGCTTGAAAAACAACATTCTCACCGAGACCGCCTCGCGCTGGTACAAACAATACACTGAACGGTAGCTCTGTCATGGCGTTGCTAACTGCTGCCATTGTAGAACCCCCAGTAACCGATACAATCGCATCTTCATACAATTGTCTTTCGAGTAACTGTCCTGTAATACGACCCAACTCAACTTTGACATTTAAATCTGTACCACTGTTACCAGGAATGACGTGGACTTCTTTGATATTGTAATGGTCACGGATGAACTTGGCAAGATGATGATCATCAGAATAATGACTGAAATAATCTTGTAACTGTTTCATCACGTCTATACCCTCTGAAGTAAGTGTCATACCTGTGGGTTTTACCAAAATTAAATCTTGATGTTTCAACAAGTCCGTCTCTGATCTCAATACCCTTTCTGTCAAATTTAAAATTTCACTAAGTGTACGTCGACCAATTGGCTGATATTTCTGTATAGCTGTCAAAATTGAAAACCGTCGATACATTTTATCTATCAAGTCAGGCACTAATTTTTGTTGCACTTGAATCATACGTTTCAAGAGTTACGCCTCCTTAATAGTGAACAGGGGGTCAACTTCGAGCCAAGCGAGTGACATTTTAAGTCCCGTCGACTCTAAAAAAATATTGTGTTTCCTGTTTACAAATACATCATACTACGTCTAATTTAGAAAAGCAAGTCAAAAGTAATCCCACTCGTGAAATTTGTAGGACATTTTACGTCCAACTACATTTTGAATAAATACATCCCGCTTCATAGCAAGCATAAAGCTGTATATACCGGGTATAATAGAAATAACTAAAAATACCGAAACGGGACTGGGCAACGAAATCTTTGAGTAAAATAAGCGCCACATTCCCTATTAAATTAACTACGAGGTGATGTTATGACAAATAGTGACCAACAGCCTGAAGTAATCGATCCTATTGATCCACGTTATAAACATCCTGAAACATTTGGGCAATCACATGGCAACCAACAACACAATACGTACCAAGTTTATACACGAACATATGGCTGTACGCCAGTTAGTTGTTTACCCGGCTGTTTATTTTCAATTATTTTATCTATTCTTCTAACCGTATTACTCAATTTATTGTTTTAACTCAAAAACAGAGCAGTACCGCACATTGTCTCGTGTGATACCGCTCTGTTTCTTCTTATCTTATTGTGCTGTGTTATTGTTCGTCGCTTGTCTTGATTGTGTTTGCGCTGATTGTTGTGGTGCCGCCTGTTGTGTTTGTTGACTTGGTTGACTCTGTTGACTTGATTGCGTCTGTTGATTTTGTTGTGGTGCTGCTTGTTGATTATTAGAAGATTGTGTTTGCTGAGAAGATTGACTTTGTTTCGCTTCATTCTCTGCTTTTTGCTGTTCTTTTTTCTCAGCCGCTTCTTTTTCCGCTTTATCATCGTCAGTTTCTGTCTTTTTCGGCTTAGTTGTTTGTGTTTGACGTTGTTGCGCATTTATTCTTTGTGCTTCTCTTGCAGCCGCAGCGTCTCTCTGTTGCTGTTCTAATAATGCTTGCTCTTCTGCTGCTTTACGCTCTGCCTCTGCGCGTTTTGCTTCTTCTCTTTTCTTTTTCAATGCTTTCTCACGTTTTTCTTTTTGTTGCTCCATTTTCTCATCTTGCAAACGTTGATTACCTTTGTTCGATTGATCAACAAATGCAAAGACTGCAAATACGAGACTACCTATTAAAAATAAAACGATAAGCACACTTAAACAGCCTGCAAATTTTTTCTTACCAGAACCTCTACCATCGTCTCTATATCTAGGTCCTTGGTTACTTCTTTGTGGTGTTGCCATATCTATTACTCCTTCTTTCTACTATCTTACTAACCTTCCATTGCACTCTATATTCTATGCGTCATCATATTATATTTAAAAAAACACTTTATATGATTATCATACCCTATCGCAAGAAAATCAACCTTTCAACTTTAATTATCTTTAATTATTTGACGGTCAATACAAAAAATGTGGGTTAATGAAGAAGCATTGTGTAAAAATAGAATAAGACTGGAATGCTGCATCATTCCAGTCTCTACTAAAGGGAGTCAAAATAACCTTCGTTTTGTATATTATGGGGTATACTGTTTAATTAAGAGATGTATTAATTCTTTCGAAGGTACTTTCATTATAACGCACTTTGTGAAAAAATAAACAAATTTACCTTGAATATTATATGGCTTTTTAATGTCTAAAAGTTGAACATTCAGACATATGAAAGGATGATGTATGATGACAACATATTTAATTAGTGGTGGTACTGGGCTTGTAGGACATCACTTAATCAAACGCCTGATGCAATCATCAAAGAATACAATCTATATTTTGACACGTTCATCTCAACAATCACATCAGCGACAAATCACTTATATTGACTGGTCACAGAATAATTGGCAACAAGATGTACCCGATATCGATGTTGTGATTAATTTAGCTGGTGCAACACTAAACCATTACTGGACGTCTTCACACAAACAATCGATGATGACTAGTCGCATTCAAGTAACACGTGCATTGTATGACTTATTTCGTCAACGTGAGAAAGCACCTGCCGTTTTATTTAACGCAAGTGCCATCGGATACTATCCACCATCTCAATCAGCTACCTATACTGAAGAAACGCAACGCACACCACATGATTTATTGTCAGAAATTGTCTATCAGTGGGAGCGCCAAGCGTCAAACTTTAATGCTTTAGGTACACGTGTCTTGTATGGTCGATTTGGACTTATTCTCTCAAAAGATGGCGGCGCATTACCGATGATGACACTGCCTTATCGTCTTTTCGTTGGCGGCAAGCTCAGTAACGGACAACAACCGTATTCATGGATTCATATAGACGATCTCGTCAGCGCAATCCTTTATTTAATTGAACAACCGGCTGCACAAGGCGCATACAACTTAACCGCACCTAATCCAGTCACACAACATCAATTCGGACAAGCCATACAACGCACGATACAGCGACCGCATTACACACGTGTCCCTAGTTGGGTACTACGTATGGTGCTCGGTCAAATGGCAACGTTAATACTCGACACGCAATATGTATTACCGGAACGCCTAATGCAACAAGGCTTTACATTCCAATATTCACAGCTTGATAAAGCACTCACACATATTTTAAAAAGTGAGGAGCTGGGACATTAATACAAACATTCAAATTAAGCTTGAGATTTTATGTATATGGCAGTAGCTGACTGGCATGAAAATGCGCTTTTTCAAGCTTTTTTCATGCCTAGTCAGCCTTGCCGGGGTGGGACAACAGAATCTTTTTAGAAAAATGAGATTCCTGTCCCACTCCCTCACTGTAATTGTTTCTGATAAAATGCTAAGTCTAGCCATTGGTCGAATTTAAATCCTACCTTATTTAAAGTACCTACATGGCTAAAACCGTGACGCTCATGTAACGCTCGACTTCCTTTGTTTGACGCGTCGATACCCGCAATGACCGTCTGATAGCCACGGTCTGTTAATGTGGTCTCAATTTGTTTAAGCAAACGAGATGCAATACCCTTCCGCTGATAATCTGGATGAACATATACCGAGTGCTCAACCGTATATTGATACGCAGGCCAATTACGAAAAGGACCATATGTCGCAAAACCTACCACTTTGGACTCATGCACATAGACATAAACAGGAATGCCAGCTAAAACTTTTTCAGTAAACCAATGTTGGCGTTCATCTAATGTTGTCTCATCATATGTGTAGACAGCCGTTGTATGCACAATCGCATGATTATATATCGTCAAAATTTCTGGCAAGTCTTGTGTTGTAGCTTCTCTAATCATTTGAGCCACCCTCTCATTATTCATACTTAGCATTATTATACCGTTAAATCATGTTCTAAACTACTTCGATTTGCGTGCCCCTGATTGACTGTCATCTCTATGCCATCCGGTGTTGTCAGCGTTTCTACACCGCGCTCGGCACTCATAATATTAAAACTTGCAAGTCCATATGTTGTCGCAGCATCATGGCGCACTTGACGCGACTGCCACGTATTGACCGCAATATGATGATGATATGACGCATCAGACATAAATACTCCACCTGGCAATTTTGCTACTGGCACAAAGCCAAACTGCTTAAAGAATAACATTGACGCCGTTACATCACTTGTTTTTAGATGTAAATGACCTATTTTCGCATCATTCGGCATCCCTTCCCAGCGTGTGCCGTTCGAGATTTGTAATAATCGATCTCCATCTAAAGCTAATGTATCCATCACGACTTGATTCCCTTCCCAAGACCACGTTTCAGAATCTCTATCCGCATAAACTTCAATACCATTGCCTTCAGGGTCTGCAAAATAAATGGCTTGGCTTACTAAATGATCACCACCGGATACCACGACTTGTTGCTCTAATAAATGACGTAATAATCGCCCCACTGCCACTTCATCAGGTAACAGTAACGCAATGTGAAATAATCCAGCTTCTGTTACCGATGCTTTACGCCCATCTACTAATTGTTTGAGTATTAGCTGATGACCGCCTTGTCCAATATTAAGTATTGTTTCATCTGCAGTCATTTGTGCAACTTCTAAACCTAACATATGTGTATAAAAATCTACTTGTGTTGCCATATCTTTAACATTAAGTGTGATACTTGTCACATGGGCAATTGTATTTTGATGAAAATTCATATTCATTACCTCTCTTATTTTAAGTATAATTAATATACTAGAGATTTCGATAATTGTCTTTTATTTTGTTTCGCTTTTCAGCAAATAAAAAAAGACATACCACATAAAATGCGATATGCCTCATTATCTAAATTAGTGTTCAGGTACCATTACTTCATCGATTAAACCGTATTCTTTCGCTTCTTCAGCTGTTAAGAAATTATCACGGTCTGTATCTTTTTGAATTTTCTCGATTGATTGACCTGTACGTTCTGATAAAATTTTATTTAATTTTTCACGTGTTTTTAAGATATGGTTTGCAGCAATTTCAATTTCAGTTGCTTGACCTTGCGCGCCGCCTAATGGTTGGTGAATCATCACTTCCGCATTTGGTAACGCATAACGTTTACCTTTTGCACCCGCCGCAAGTAAGAATGATCCCATTGATGCTGCCATACCGATACAAATTGTTTGTACGTCTGGTTTAATATGTTGGATTGTGTCATAAATCGCAAAACCAGCTGTTACACTACCACCTGGTGAGTTAATGTAAAGGTAGATATCTTTCTCAGCATCTTGTGCTTGCAAGAATAAAAGTTGTGATACAATTGAGTTTGCAACGTTATCATCAATTGCAGAACCTAACATAATAATACGGTCTTTCAATAGACGTGAATAAATATCGTAAGCACGCTCTCCACGGTTTGTTGTCTCTATAACTGTAGGAATTAAATTCATAGTTCCTGCCTCCTATTGTTCTTGTTTTATCTGTTTATAGTTTAACTCAAAAGTCAAAAATGGTCAAAAGTTAAACATTGATATTTTTTCATGTTATACTAAATAAGGCTTGAAACCACTATTAACTCCTCGTAGTGTAATGGATAACACATAAGATTCCGGTTCTTAGAATGAAGGTTCGATTCCTTCCGAGGGGGTTCTTAACACAAAATTAAGCATATTTTAAATACAAGAACCCCACAACCACGGGGTTCTTCTTTATTCCACTCATAATT
>NZ_PPRF01000068.1 GCF_002902145.1 Staphylococcus rostri
GTTAAATACTTTTTATTTAGTGAGATAGATGCAATAATATTTGATCATCCAAAGTGTTATCTCACTCAATCGTTAGTAGTAAAATGCGTTGAAAATTACATACCTATTATTTTTTTTGATGAAAAACATTCTCCAATAACTGAGGTTAATATGAATTTTCGGTCCACAGTACGCTTGAGCCGCATTTCATTGCAGTTACAAATGTTGGGTAAAACCAAAGATAGAATTTGGAAGAAGATTGTAATGAAGAAGATATTAAATCAGACTAAATGTTTAGAGAATAATTTGGTTTATTCTAATAAAGTTAAAGAACTTATTGCTGTTGCTAAAGAAGTATCAGTAGGTGACAGAAATAACCGTGAAGCATTAGCCGCACGTATTTATTTCCAAGCACTTTATGGAAACAAATTTAAAAGGGGAAGGTATGATGATTTAACTAATGCTGGTCTGAACTATGGTTATGCTATTATTAGATCATTTATTAAAACAGAATTAGTAAAACATGGATTTGAAATGAGAATGGGGATTAAACATTACTCGACAGAGAATCCTTTTAACTTATCAGATGATATCATAGAGCCCTATAGACCTTTTATTGATAATAAAGTATATGAAATAATCAACAATAAAGAGTCTGAATCTTTCGGAAAATGTGAGAAAAAGAAATTATTAGAAGTTCTTCATGATAAATGTATTATTGATAATAAAGTTTTATATTTGTTGGATAGTATTAGAATAACCATTCAATCTTTAATACAGTGTTACGAAAAAAATAGTCCAACTCCATTAAAGTTACCTCAAATGATTGGGGTGGAAAGTTAATGCATTTACTTGTAGCATTTGATCTTTCAAGAGAAACTAAGATGGATAGACGTAAAGCCAGTAAGTATAGAATGCAATTATTGGAACTGGGATTTAGTATGAAACAATATAGTCTGTATGAGAGACAAATAAAAAACAACTATAAGCGAGAAAAAATAATTGAAATATTAAAAAAAGAATTACCTGATAATGGTATAATAACAGTGTATTTTATACCAGATGAAGTTAATAAGCATCAAATTACAATTCTGGGTAAACATGTTGACCATATTATTCACAGAGAACCACGGATTGTATTTTTATAAAGTGAGAGGAGTAAAGCATGAATAAGAAAACAACGTTGATGTACGGTTCATTGTTACATGACATAGGTAAGATTGTTTATAGAAGTAATCAACATTCATTTGCTAAGGGGACACATTCAAAGCTAGGTGCAGATTTTCTTAGTCAATTTAAAAAGTTTGATAATAAAGAAATTTTAGAATGTATTCGATATCACCACTATAAAGAGTTAAAAAATGCAAAAGTTGCTGATGACAGCAATGCATATATAACATATGTAGCCGATAATATTGCTAGTGGTATAGATAGAAGAGATGTTATTGAAGAAGGCGAAGAGTCTCAAAGTCAACATAAATTAAAGTTTGATAAATTCACCCCGCTATACAGTGTATTCAATGTTGTTAATAGTGAAAACAAAGATGTGTCTGATGGAAAGCTTCATTTTGAGAATGAGAAACATCTTTCTTATCCATCATCTGAGCCACTTAAATATACAAGTAGTCAATATAATGAACTAGTTAATGATATGACTTTAGATATTCGACATAAATTGAAAGTAAATAGTTCATTTTTTCCTTCATTTTTACAATGGACTGAAAGTTTGTGGCAGTTTGTACCAAGTTCGACTAATAAAAATCAGTTAATCGATATCTCATTATATGATCATAGTCGTATAACTTGTGCAATAGCTTCAAGTATGTATGATTACTTTGAAGAAAACCATATTACCAACTATAAAAAAGCACTATTTTCAAGCTACGATACTACTAAGAAATTTTATCAAGAGAAAGCATTCATATTGTTAAGTATGGATATGAGTGGTATTCAAGAGTTCATTTATAACATTAGTGGTAGTAAAGCATTGAAAAGTTTAAGGTCTAGAAGCTTTTATCTTGAATTAATGCTAGAAGTAATTGTGGATCAATTTTTAGATAGCGTGAACCTGAGTAGAGCAAACCTCCTTTATACGGGTGGTGGGCATGCTTATTTATTATTACCTAATACTGATGGATTAAAAAAGCAAGTATTAAAGTTTAGTGACTATTTAAAAGAATGGTTTATGAAAGAATTTACTACAGATTTGTCTATTTCCATTGCATATGAGCCATGTAGTGGTGAAGACTTAATGAATACAAATGGTGAATACAAGAATATATGGCGTAACCTAAGTCTAAAATTATCCGATAAAAAGGCACATAAATACACAGCTGCCGATATTCTAAAATTTAATAAAGGACAGTCTGATGGAGAACGCGAGTGCAAAGAGTGTTTGAGAAGTGATATAAGTATCAATGATGATGGTTTGTGCTCTATATGTGAAGGTATCATTAATATCTCAAATGATTTAAGAGATAAATCCTTTTTCATATTGGCAGATGAGGGGATTTTAAAAATGCCTTTTGATAAAAAAGTGTATGTTATAGATGATGAAGCAGCAGAAAAACTCACTTCTGAACATCCTGATATTCAGATTTATAGTAAGAATAACCCTTATGTAGGTGTAGGCGTATCTAGAAATCTTTGGATGTGTGACTATGATTATGCAAGTACTCATAGTCAATCGAAAGATAAGGGTATCAGTAGTTATGTTGATAGACTAGAAGGTGTGCAACGATTAGGAGTTTTGCGTGCAGATGTTGATAACTTAGGTAATACATTTATTAATGGTATTCCTGAAAAATATAATTCTATTTCTCGTACTGCAACACTTTCTCGACAATTATCTTTGTTCTTCAAGTATGAATTGAACAATATTTTAGAGGAGTTAAAAATTACTTCAATATATTCTGGAGGAGATGATTTATTTTTAGTTGGTGCATGGGATGACATTGTAAAGGCAAGTATTGAAATACGAGAACATTTCAGAATGTTTACACTAGGAAAATTAACACTTTCAGCAGGTATAGGTATTTTCCATGACAAGTATCCGATATCAAAAATGGCTTTTGAGACTGGGCAATTAGAAGGTTATGCTAAAACAGGAGAAAAAAACCAAGTTGCATTATGGACTGAAGAAAAAGTCTATAATTGGGATGAACTTAAAGATGACATCTTACATGAGAAACTTGAGGTTATACGTTTAGCATTTGAATCTTCTGAGCATCATGGTAAAGCATTTTTATATAAAATTTTGGTTTTATTGCGTAACGATGAAGCAATTAATATTGCGCGATTAGCTTATCTATTGTCAAGAAGCCAAATAGCAGATGAGTATACATCGCAGATTTTCCAATGGGCACAAGAAAATAAGGATAAAAATCATTTGATTACAGCCATTGAATACTATATATATCAAACAAGGGAGGCTGATGTACAGTGAAATCACAAAAAAAGACAAGCAATGGCATTGTTGATTTTCAATTTGCACAAAAAATTGTAGAAAAAAATGCTAGAAAAAAAGGTGGAAAGACAGAGATATTTAACGGGCTTACAACTACAAAATTAAGAGGATTATTAAGTAATGTTAATCGTCTTTATACAATTGTTTTTAATACGACAAGTGATGAACTGTCGAATGAATTTGTAAACGAACTCGAATACTTAAAAATTAAGTTTTATTATGAAGCCAGTAGAGAAAACGCAGTTAAAATTTTTCTATCTGAGGCAAAGATAATTGAAAAGCTTGATATGGTTATACAAGATAGGTCTAAAACAGCATTTTTAGATTATTGTAAATATTTTGAAGCGCTTGTTGCATATGCCAAGTTTAATAGAATGGGGGATTAGTATGTATTCGAAAATAAAAATTACAGGACAAATAAGGGTTATGACAGGGTTACATATTGGAGGCGGTGGTGAATCTAGCATGATAGGCGCTGTTGATGCACCTGTTGTCAAAGATCCACAAACACGTTTACCTATTATACCTGGAAGTTCAATTAAAGGTAAATTGAGATGGTTATTAGCCAATAAATATGGTTTAAATATTAGACAAGAAAGCCCAAATGATGATGCTGAAGAAGTTTTAAGACTATTCGGTTCAAGTAACAAAGGTAATATTAAGCGGGCAAGATTACAAATATCAGATGCATTTTATTCCAATAATACAAAACAGCAGTTTGAAAACAATGAAGTCCCTTTTACAGAAACTAAATATGAAAATACGATAAATAGATTGACAGCTGCAGCTAATCCTAGACAGATAGAAAGGGTTACACGTGGCTCACAGTTTGATTTTACATTTATTTACAACGTTGAAGATGAATCAGAAGTAGAAGAAGACTTTCAAAATATCAGAGAGGCCATGATATTATTAGAAAATGATTATCTTGGTGGTGGTGGTACACGTGGAAATGGACGCGTTTTATTTGAAAATATTTCTGTGGAAACGGTAATAGGCGAATATAATTGTTCAAATCTTATGATTAAGTAGGTGGATTTCATGGAAATAGAAATATTTAAATTACAATTTAAGTCACCTGTTCATTTTGGTCATAAGCGCTTATCAGATGGTGAAATGACAATAGCTGCTGACACTCTATTTAGTGCCCTATTTATTGAAGCGCTTCATCTTGGCATGGATACAGAGTGGTTATTACGAGAATTGGTTATCAGTGATACTTTTCCATACGAGGGCAGTATCTACTATTTACCAAAACCACTTATACGTGTCGAATCAGCTTCATCTGGGAACCATAAAAACTTCAAAAAATTAAAATATGTCCCAGCGTACCACTATAAAGAGTATATAGATGGAAAGCTAACAGATGAGGATGCTAAGGATTTAAGCGATATATTTAATGTAGGGAAGTATACACTTCATACTAAAGTATCGTTGTTTAATCAAATGAGAGATGCAAATGAAGATAGTGAACCATACTCAATTGGTACATTCTCCTTTGAAAACAATGCAGGATTATTTTTTATCGCTAAGGGCAGTGATAAAGCAATAGATCAACTTAAAAGAGTATTGTTATCATTGCAATATGCAGGTATTGGTGGGAAACGTTCTGCTGGTTATGGAAGATTTGAGGTATTGTCTTGTCAAAATGAAGACATAATGAAACTAATGAGTAATAAAGGTGAAACGAGTATCTTACTGACGACTGCAATGGCAAAAGAAAATGAAATTGAAGAAAGTTGTAAAGGAGCAAGATATTTGTTGTCAAAACGATCTGGTTTTATCCAATCAGTCACCTACTCTAAAAATTTAGTAAAAAAACGAGATTTTTATAGTTTTGCTGCAGGTTCTGCTTTTATAAATAAGTTTGAAGGAAGTATTTTTAATGTCGGTACTCAAGGGAATCATCCCGTGTATCGATATGCCAAACCACTATGGTTGGAGGTGTAATGATATTGTTAAAAACTTATAATGTCGTTATTAAAACATTAGGTCCGGTTCATATAGGTGAGGGACGTACTCTGAAAAAACATGAGTATATTTATGAATATTATAAAGGTGTAGTGCATTATGTTGATGGTTCGAAGTTGGTTACGTACCTTAAACATAAGAATCTTCTAAATGAATATCTTGATTTTATACGTAAAACTCCGAAAGTAGACTCTCGAAAAGTACAGTTAAAAAATTTTTGGATAACTTAAACATCAAAAAACAAGATTGGCATCACTTTATTGATTATTCTGTACCTGTCAATCAAGGGAAAAAGAATAGCGAAAACAAAAGTAAACCATTAAATAATATTGATTTAATGGTCCGAGATGGACAACAAAGTGTGTATATTCCAGGGAGTTCTTTAAAAGGAGCCATTAAAACAGCATTATTGGGAATTCGCAATAATGAAAAGGATACAAAATGGTATAGCAAGCTAAGTGTAAGGGATTCGTTGCCGATTAATAAGGACTCTATAGCAATCTACGAAAAAATTGACGTCAATAGAAAGGATAATCCCATGGTAGTATATAGAGAATGTATTGACGTGGGGACAGAAATAAAGACAACAATCACAATTGATGATGATATACTTTCAATAAATGAAATAGAAACCGCTATTAAAGCTTTTTTTGATAACTATCGAAAAAAGTGGTTAGATGGTTTTAATAGTACAGCAGTTGAACGAGAAGTATTAAATGAGACGATACCAGCACAAAAAAATATTATATATTTAGGTGGTGGTTCTGGGTTTGTAAGCAAAACGTTACAGTATCAAAGGTATAGTAAAGATGATGCAAAATATAAAGTATTTAATACTTTGAGCAGAAGATATAAGAAAGTGTATGGGAAGTTAAAAAAACCACCTAAGAACGTGCCGATAGCATTAAAGGCAACACATAATAAGAATGAGCGGAAATGGTACCAACAAGGTATGTGTGAAATTAGTTTTCATGAAATTATTGAATAAAGGTAGTGATCAAAATGACAGTTTTATTTAGTCCGGTGGGTAATTCTGATCCATGGAGAAGTGGAAGAGATGGTGCTATGTTACACATAGTGAGATATTTTAAGCCTAAAAAGGTTGTATTATTTTTTACTGAAACATTGTGGCTAGGCAAATTTCAAGGCCAAGGCCACCAAGAGTATGAATGGAAAAAATCATTCAAAGTGTTTCAAAAGATACTGAAGTCGAAGTGATAGTGGACAAAATTGAAAATGCCCAAGATTTTGATGTGTATAAAGAAAAGTTCCATGAATATATTCAAGTGTTGGAAAAAGAATATCCCAATGATGAAATACTGTTGAATGTCACAAGTGGAACACCACAAATGGAAGCAACGCTGTGTTTAGAGTACATTGTTTATCCCCATAGAAAGAAATGTATTCAAGTTTCTACTCCTGAGAGAGGAAGTAATGCGAATTTAAGTCATTCAACACCACGAAAAGAGACTGAACTTGTACATATTGAGACAGTCAATATTAATGAAGAAGAAAATGAACCGCGTTATAAAGAGATTGAAATTATCAGTTTTAGAGAAGCTATGGTAAGGTCTCAAATCTTAGGTTTAATTGAAAACTATGATTACGAAGGGGCGTTATCATTAGTTAAACAACAAGAAGTATTTCGAAATAAAGACTTTTTGATTCGATCGTTAACAGAAATAACAAATAATATCAAGACGCACAGGGTATTTAAAGATATTGATGAAAAATATGATAATGAAGACCTGAAAAAAGTGTTATTTCATTATCTCATTTTAAAGTTAAAGTTTGATCGGGGTGATATTGCAGAAGTTTTGATTCGTGTGAAATCGATTGCTGAATATATTGCTGAATGTTATATAAATGCAGAGTATCCTGAACTTATTACTTATGAAAATGAGCGTCCTCAGTTTAATCAAGAAAGTGCCTTTAGAATTAAGTACGAAATGTATCTTAAATCAATAAAAAAATATTTTAGGAAGTTTGATACCTTAGGGTTACCAGCGTATGCAGACATACTCAAGTGTTTTGAAAATAATTCAAGTGTTACAGCAGAAGTTAATAAAGTTTTGAAAATAAATAAGTATCGTAATTCTGTAGCTCATAAATTAGATACTATAAATATTAACAATTATAATCAAATTGGAAAAGCAGTGAAAGCTATTGAAAAAATGATTATTGATATCTTTAAAGAAGTAGATAAAAATGATTTTGATTATTTACAAGGTATCAATAATACACTTAGGGAGCATATATGATTACAAAGTTGCAAATAGAACTGAATCTACGTGACGATATTTACCCGAGATTTTTAGGGAGTGTGTTACATGGTGCATTAATGGATTATTTACCAAGTGATATGGTTCAGTTTTTACATCAGAATTCTGCGTATAGTCCTTTAAAACAACGTGTTTTTGTGAGTAATGGCGTGGTTTTTTGGGAAATAGTAAGTATGAATCAAGAGTTGAGTAATCAACTCTTGATGCTGTTAAGTAAAAATACACATATTTATCTAAAGCAGTATAAATACCAATTGAAGATTAATGATTTTGTTGTAACTAATATTAATGTGTCAGAGCTAATGAATAGTAAGTTGAGCTCGGATCAATTGTCAAGGTACATTAAGCTGAGTTTAGTAACGCCAATGTCATATAAATCTAATAATAGGTACGCAATCCTACCTGATATTAAAATGTTTTTTCGAAGTATTATGATACAATTTGATAGTTTTTTTAGTGAATATCAAATGTACGATAAAGAAACTTTAGATTTTATAGTAGAGAATGTATTTATATTAGATTACGGAATGAGAAGCACACGATTTCATATCGAGAAAGTGAAAATTCCATCGTTTATGGGAGAATTAACTATAAAAGTGAATGGACCAGCACCATTTTTAAAGTTGATACATTTTTTAATTGCTTTTGGTGAATTATCAGGTGTCGGGATTAAAACAAGCTTAGGTATGGGGAAATATCAAATTATGGAGAGTACAGACACTAATTAAAATTGTTATTTCTAGAATGTATAGCTACTTATTTTCTGGCTAATATGATATATTTGTTGTCCATCATTTGGACATGCACTATATTGTTTGTATATGTTTGTCTAAATTTTGGGCAGCGAATAATGGCTAGAAGTGTTAGTATTACAGCAATAAAGGCGTTGTCTAAACAGAGAGTAACCCCGTTAATAGGGGACGAGAACTAGACAGGAACAAAGATATAGCCCCTATTACGTACAAAACAGAGAGTAACCCCGTTAATAGGGGACGAGAACTTCATATAGAGATACGTATTGTTCAAATAATGAATGAAACAGAGAGTAACCCCGTTAATAGGGGACGAGAACCAATATAATTATTTTTCATAATAAACACTCCTTATAAACAGAGAGTAACCCCGTTAATAGGGGACGAGAACTTTAACTCTTCAACAACTTCACATTTGCTTAACGAAACAGAGAGTAACCCCGTTAATAGGGGACGAGAACTGATTGACCTCAGGAAATTTTTTTGTCATTGTTTATAAACAGAGAGTAACCCCGTTAATAGGGGACGAGAACAGAGTAATGTTTTAATATTGTATAATCATTGAAACAGAGAGTAACCCCGTTAATAGGGGACGAGAACCTCTTTGTTTCTCGTATAACTCCATTACCTTACCTCCAAACAGAGAGTAACCCCGTTAATAGGGGACGAGAACCGCTTTTGAAAAGTTCTCGTTTCATCATTTTGTCAAACAGAGAGTAGCCCCGTTAATAGGGGACGAGAACGTAATAACCACAAACATGTCGCTTATACTGTCTTTGAAACAGAGAGTAACCCTGTTAATAGGGGACGAGAACTCATAGTATTTTTTCATTTGGTCTAAGTCATCTTCCAAACAGAGAGTAACCCCGATAATAGGGGACGAGAATTATTCTTCAACCCTAGGAGATAGAGAGAAGTTTCGATAATAAGAGGATTAGTTAGAAATACTGTGAGGTTTTAATTAACAGATGCATAATGTTGTAAGAAATATACTTCTGTTTGCTTTTATTGCTTCTAATTTATATAAAACGCACACTCATTTATCGAATTTTCTTATAATTCAATAGGTTTTATGTATTAGACACTTATTACACCCTTTGGTAGATTAAAGTAAAGTCATATATCAAGGGGGAAATGTTATGGAATATTCACCAAAGCAAGGGGTTAGAAGTCATGGTTTGCCACATGATCCGTTTAAGAGTAGTACGGTACCACGTCCGATTGGTTGGATTTCGACGGTGTCTAAGGATGGAAAGGATAATTTGGCGCCGTATAGTCAGTATCAAAATTTAACTTGGGACCCACCAATGGTTATGTTTGCGGCGAATCAGTCGGTATTGGGAGATCATGAGCGTAAGGATACTGTGAAGAATGCAGAAGAGACAGGTTGGTTTGTTTGGAATATGGCAACATATGATTTACGAGAAGCTGTGAATTTGTCTTCTAAGGCATTACCACCTGAAGAAGATGAGTTTGAATTTGCAGGTGTAACAAAAGAAGCATGTATTGAAGCACCAGGCTATCGTGTGAAAGAGTCACCTGTCCATTTTGAATGTGAGTATGTACAAACGATTCGTATTCCAACGGGTGATCCTGTTTCAACAGTAGATATCGTCATTGGTCGTGTTGCGCAAGTACATATCGATGACAATGTGATTATGGATAATGGGAAGTTAGACATTAAGTCCATTCGCCCAATTGCACGTCTAGGTTATTACGACTATACAGTTGTAGACCAAATCTTTGAAATGAAAGCACCAGCCGCAACGAAAGAAGAACTTGCTGGACTTGAAGGACGTAACTTCGACAATAAAACTGAATAATGGTTGAACCATCAAGGGGAGATGGGGACAATGAAGGGAAAATTAAGAAACACATTAGAATTTGTTGTTTATAGCTTAATGGGAATTATCTTTTTCTTTATACCAATCACACTGAATGGTTCGACTTCTATACCGTTAGACCATGTCGTTACTTTCTTTCAAGAACATCTAGCGACACTATCTAAGGTACTGATTTTAATCGCAGTCATCTGTGGAGGTATCTTGCTATTTATTCAAAAAGATTGGGAAAAGGGGAAAATCGCAACAAGCTTTATCGTTTTCAAAGTTTTAGGTGCGATTATCGGCATTTTATTATTTTTCAAAATTGGACCAGATTGGTTTGTGAATGAAAAGACAGGACTGTACCTGTATGACTATCTTGTTGTACCAGTTGGACTAACAGTACCTATTGGCGCAGCATTTCTCACATTTTTAGTCAGTTACGGTTTGTTTGAATTCGTAGGGGTATTCACACAACAGATTATGAAACCTATCTGGAACGTACCTGGACGTGCAGCAGTCAATGCGCTTGCTTCATTTGTCGCAAGCTTTGCGGTAGGGTTATTAATTACAGACAAAGAATATCGAGAAGGCAAATACAATCATAAGGAAGCAGTCATTATCGCCACTGGATTTTCAACAGTTACCGTAGCATTCATGATTGTCATTGCCAAAACACTCAATTTAATGTCGCATTGGAACCTATATTTCTTTGTGACATTATTTGTAACGTTTGCGGTAACAGCCATCACGACACGCATACCACCTATTAGTCGTATGAGCACAGAATATTATGATACGCCAGAAGTAGAAGAAGACTTGAGTGACCTTTCATTTAACAGTAAAGTATCACTTGCTTGGGAACGAGGATTAACAACTGTTAAAGAAGCACCACATTTATTTAACAATATTTGGCAGAACTTTAAAGAAGGCGTGCTAATGACCATGAGCATATTGCCAACTATCTTATCAATTGGATTGATTTTTATGTTACTAGCCGAATATACACCAGTCTTTAACTACGTAGCCTATATATTCTATCCATTGACAGCACTGTTACAAATACCAGAACCATTCTTAGCAGCAAAAGGCACAGCAATCGGCATTACGGAAATGTTTTTACCATCACTCATCGTTGTTGAAGCATCAATCGTCACAAAGTTTATTATCGCAGTCGTGTCAGTATCAACAATCATATTCTTCTCAGCGAGCGTACCGAGCATGATGTCGACACACATACCATTAAAGATACACGAACTTGTGATTATCTGGTTTGAACGTTCAGTATTAAGCTTAATCATCGTAACGCCCATCGCATTTTTATTCTTGGGATGATAGACACAATTTTATATAAAGCGTATAGATATTTTAGAACAGGGTATGGTTATATTCAGTTCTAGAATATCTTTTTTTTGTTTAGTGGATTGCAAACTATGTAATATTACTAATTATAATATATCAAAAAATATTTATAGAAGGAATATTTAGATTAAAAGTGATATATATATATATAATAAATCTAGTCATACCATGTTTTTTAGTACAGGGCATGTCTAGATA